>DAIMFY010000049.1:0-10762 GCA_036724295.1 Gemmatimonadales bacterium
TGCTGGGCATCTGCAACGGCTTCCAGATTCTCTGCGAAGCGCACCTCCTGCCCGGCGCCCTGATGCGCAATCACCGGCTGCGCTACGTCTCGCGGCCAGTGCGCTGCATCGTGGAGCAGACCAGCACGCCCTTCACTTCGGCGTTTGTGCATGGCCAGGCGGTCGCGTTGCCAATCGCCCATGGCGACGGACGCTACGTGGCCGACACCGACACGCTTCGCATGCTGGAGGCGGAGGGCCGGGTGGTGCTGCGCTATGCCTCCGACGCCGACAACCCCAACGGCGCCATGAGCAACATCGCCGGCATCATGAACGCGGGCGGGAACGTGGTCGGCATCATGCCCCATCCCGAGCGCGCCGCCGATCCGCTCGTCGGCAACACCGACGGCGCGGGCTTCTTTACTTCCATCGCTGACTGGCACGCGCTGCACCAGCCAGTCTCCCCCACTTCCTGACGGCTACGACCATGCCTGAAAAGCCCAGCCATAACGAAGACGAATACTTCGCTCGCCAGGATGCCGAACTGATGCAGGCCGAGCGGGCACGCCTCACGGAAGAGCGCGCTGCCGCCGAGCGACAGCAGCACCTCATGAAGTGCCCCAAGGACGGCTACGACCTGACCAGCCAGGACTACCAGGGCGTGACCGTGGAGACCTGCGATCACTGCGGCGGCATGTGGCTCGATGCCAACGAGCTGGAGCAGCTCGCCGGCGCAACCCAGGAGCAGGGCCTGCTCGCACGGGTCTTTGGCGACGTCATGTCCACACTCAAGTCACGGCGGGACCGGCGTGGCTGATACCGCCGCGCCGGACGTGCAGCCGGTGGCGCTCGAGGGCGAGCCGGCCATTACTCCCGAGCTGGTGCGCGAGCACAACCTGAACGAGCTCGAATACGATCGCATCGTGGCCATGCTCGGCCGCGTGCCCACGTTCACCGAGCTGGGCATCTTCTCGGCGCTCTGGAGCGAGCACTGTTCGTACAAGCATTCGAAGCCGGTGCTCAAGCGCTTCCCGACCAGCGGACCGCACGTGATCCAGGGCCCCGGCGAGAATGCCGGCGTCCTGCGGCTCCCCGACGGCTGGGCCGTCGCTTTCAAGGTGGAGTCGCACAACCATCCCTCGGCGGTCGAGCCGTATCAGGGTGCTGCGACGGGCGTAGGCGGCATCCTGCGCGACGTCTTCACCATGGGCGCGCGTCCCGTGGCGCTGCTCAACAGCCTCCGGTTTGGCCCGCTCCACCTGGCGCGCAACCGCTTCCTGATGAGCGGTGTCGTGCGAGGGGTGGGAGACTACGGCAACTGCATCGGCGTCCCCACGCTGGGTGGCGAGGTCGGGTTCGCCGATGGCTACAGCGGCAATCCACTGGTCAATGCCATGTGCGTCGGCCTGTTGCAGGAGAAGGACCTGATCCGGGCCAGGGCAGAAGGCGTCGGCAACGTCCTGCTGGCGGTCGGCGCTCGCACGGGGCGTGACGGCATCCATGGCGCCAGCTTCGCGTCCGAGGAGCTCAGCGCCGAGAGCGAAGCGAGGCGGCCGCAGGTCCAGGTGGGCGATCCGTTCACTGAAAAGCTCCTGCTGGAGGCGAGCCTCGAGCTGATCACTTCGGGCCTGATCGTGGCCATCCAGGACATGGGCGCAGCCGGCCTCACCAGTTCCTCGGCGGAGATGGCGGCCCGCGGCGGCGTGGGCGTGGAGATCGACACCGGCCTCGTCCCGACTCGCGAGCCCGGCATGACGGCGTACGAGATCCTGCTGTCGGAATCACAGGAGCGGATGCTCGTCGTCGCCGAGCCGGACAACGTTGCCGGGATCGAGGCGATCTGCGGCAAGTGGGAACTGCAGGCGAAGCCGATCGGGCACGTCACCGACGATGGCATGTACCGGGTGAGGCACCACGGCGTGGTGGTCGCCGCCATTCCCGGCACCCCACTGGTGGAAGATTGCCCTGTCTACGAACCCGACGCGCGCGAGAGCGCCGAGGCAGCGGCGCGGCGAATGGCTGCGCCGAAGGGCGCTTCTGCCCCATCGCCGCAGGAGGCGCTGCCGCTATTGCTCGATGCGCCCAACCTCGCCAGCAAGCGATGGGTCTTCGAACAGTACGACACGACGGTGCGCGCAACCACGGTGCTGCCACCCGGCGGTGATGCCGGCGTGGTCATGGTGCCTGGCGCCAGCTTTGGCCTGGCGATGACGATCGACTGCAACGCTCGCCTCGTGGCCCTCGATCCGTACGAGGGCGGCAAGGCGGCAGTCGCCGAGGCCGCCCGCAATATCGCCTGCACCGGTGCCGTGCCTCTCGGGATCACCGATTGCCTCAACTTCGGCAACCCCGAAAAGCCGGAGGTGTTCTTCCAATTCACCGAGGCGTGCCGCGGCATCAGCGACGCCTGCCGCATGTTCAACACGCCGGTTACGGGCGGCAACGTGTCGTTCTACAACGAGAGCCCGACCGGCGTGGTGTATCCCACCCCGACCGTGGGCATGGTCGGCCTGCTGCCCGACGTGGCCGGCCGGGTTCCCAGCCACTTCCAGCTGGAGGGCGACCGGATTTTCATCGCAGGAGCCACGACGGGACAGCTGGGCGGCTCCGCTTACTGGGCGGAACTACTCGATTTCGTGGGCGGGACGCCGCCAGTGGTGGACCTCGAGGCCGAACTGGCCCTGCAGCGATTCCTGGCGGCGGCCGCCGCCGCAGCGCTCCTGCACTCGGCCCACGACTGCTCCGAGGGTGGGCTCGCCGTGACCATTGCGGAAGCGGCGATCGGTGGCGCCTGGAGTGAGGCAGGGCTGGGCGCGGCGATTGACCTCGGCAGCTACGCGCACGGCCTCCCCGCGGAAGCCGCCCTGTTCGGCGAGGACGGCGCGCGGGCGGTCCTCAGCGCCGACCCGGTACACGCCGGCGAGCTCGCGCGCATGGCCCAGGCGTTCGGAGTCCCACTGCAGGATGTGGGCGCAGTTCTCGCTCCCGACCAGGAGCTGACCATCGGCCTCCCGGCCCAGCAGCTTTCGTGGAGCATCGCCGCGCTGAGGGAGACATATTTCGGCGCCATCCCGCGGCGAATGGAGTAGTTCGGCATGACCAGCGTGATCGGAGCATGAATACATGTGTGGTGTGATCGGTGTTGCCAACCTGCCTGAAGCGGCCCGCCTCACGTACCTCGGCCTTTACGCCTTGCAGCACCGGGGACAGGAGAGCGCGGGCATCGTGGCCCTCGACCAGGCGGGGACGGCGCGGGTCCACCGCGGAATGGGCCTGGTCTCGGAAAACTTCAACGACGCCGTGTTCGCACGCCTCCCCGGAGACGTAGCCGTCGGTCACACCCGCTATTCGACTTCCGGGAGCACCGTGCTGGCCAACGCGCAGCCATTGCTGGCCAACACCCGAAGCGGCCCGCTGTCCGTCGCGCACAATGGCAACCTCGTCAATGCCCACCTCCTTCGCGATGAACTGGTCCGCCAGGGCGCCATCTTTTCCTCCTCCAGCGATACGGAAGTGCTGGTGCACCTCATCGCCCGCTCGGAAGCCACCAACCCCGACGACCAGATCCGTGACGCGCTGGAGCAGGTGGATGGTGCCTACAGCCTGGTGATTTCGGTCGGGCGCACTCTCTACGCCGCCGTGGACAGCCGTGCCTTCCGGCCCATGGTCCTTGGCCGCCTCGGCGAGGGCTTCGTCGTGGCATCGGAGACCTGCGCGCTCGACCTGGTGGGCGCGACGATGATGTGTGAACTACAGCCTGGCAACTTTCTCAAGATCGAGAACGGGAAGGTGGTCCAGCTCCGCCGTCTCGCGCCCCGGCCGGTGTCACGCTGCGTGTTCGAGCTGGTCTACTTTGCGCGGCCCGACAGCACGGTGTTCGGCCAGTCGGTGGACAAGGTGCGGCGCGAGTTGGGCCGGGCACTGGCGCGGGAGCACCCGGCGCCCGGCGCCGACGTGGTGTTCAGCGTGCCTGACAGCTCCAATGCCATGGCGCTGGGCTTCGCGGAAGCATCCGGCATCAAGCTGGAGCACGGGCTCATCCGCAACCACTATGTGGGGCGCACTTTCATCAACCCGACCCAGGCCCTCCGGATCGCCAAGGTGCGCATCAAGTTCAATCCGGTGCGTGAGGTAATCGAAGGCAAGCGTGTGGTGGTCGTGGATGATTCACTGGTCCGCGGCAACACCAGCCGTGGCCTGGTGCAGATGATCCGGGCCGCGGGAGCGCGTGAAGTCCACCTGCGCCTCGCATCGCCGCCCATCACCGGCCCCTGCCACTACGGCATCGACACGCCGGACCGCGATGAGCTGATAGCGTCTTCCCATTCGGTCGAGGAAATCCGGCAGTTCCTGGGTGTCGATTCGCTCGGCTACCTGAGCCTGGACGGGATGCTGGCCGCTGCAGGCCAGCGACCGGACGAGCCACCGCACTTCTGCCACGCCTGTTTCTCGGGTCAGTACCCTACCCCTGTCGCCGAGGATCTTGTGCAGCTGCGTCACATGTCACCGCTGGTACCCGCCGAGGCGGCGCCGTGAGCGGCAGCGGCGGCTACGCCCAGGCGCTGGTCTACTTCTTCGGTCAGGGTCGCGCCGATGGCACGGCATCGATGCGCGAGCTCCTGGGTGGCAAGGGTGCCGGGCTCGCGGAGATGACCCAGATCGGGATTCCGGTGCCGCCTGGCTTTACCATCGCATCGTCCGTCTGCCTCACGTATCTCGAAAGCCACCAGTTCCCGCCGCGATTGCGCACCGAGGTGGAAACCGCACTCAACCGTCTCGAAGCCACGACCGGCAAGCAGTTCGGGGGCGAGACCAATCCGTTGCTGGTATCGGTGCGCTCGGGTGCGGCCGTCTCGATGCCTGGCATGATGGAGACCATCCTCAACCTCGGGCTCAACGACCAGACGGTCGCCGCCCTGGCCCAGCTCAGCGGTAATGAACAGTTCGCCTGGGACTCCTATCGGCGGTTCGTGCAGATGTATGGCGGGGTGGTGTTTGACCTGCCCAAGAAGGGGTTTGACCAGTTGCTGGAGCGCCGCAAGCGCGAAAGTGGCGTCGAGCGCGACATTGACCTTCCGGCCGAGCAGATGCGGGCGCTGGTCAGTGATTTCAAGGCGCTGGTCGAGAAGTCCGTTGGACATCCATTCCCCGAGTCGCCGCTCGACCAGCTCTGGGGCGCCATCGCGGCGGTCTTCGAAAGCTGGAATACCCGGCGCGCCATCGACTACCGGCGCCTGCACGACATCCCCGACACCATGGGCACTGCCGTCAATGTGGTGTCCATGGTCTACGGCAACCTTGGCAACGACTCCGGCACCGGCGTCGCCTTCTCCCGCGACCCCAGCACCGGCGAGCGTAAGCTCTACGGCGAATTCCTGCTGAACGCGCAGGGTGAGGATGTGGTGGCAGGCATCCGAACTCCGGTGAACATTGCCGACCTCAAGGGCTCGCTGCCGGATTCCGCGAAGGAGCTGGAGCAGGTGGCGCGACTGCTGGAGCGCCATTTCCGTGACATGCAGGACATGGAGTTTACGGTGGAGCGAGGCAAGCTCTACATGCTCCAGACGCGACGGGGCCAACGCTCCGGCCAGGCCGCCGTGCGCATTGCCGTGGAGATGGTGGGCGAAGGACTGATCTCCGAGGACGAAGCCATCACCCGGGTGCCGCCCAACGACCTCAACCAGCTGCTCCATCCCACGATCGACACCAGCGCGAAACTGGATCTCCTAGCCACAGGGCTGCCGGCCTCGCCCGGCGCAGCGAGTGGCCTGGTGGTCTTCGATGCGGATCGCGCCGAGGCGCGCTCCAAGGATGGCGAGGCGGTCATCCTGGTACGGCGCGAAACGTCGCCCGAGGATTTTCACGGCATGGTGGCTGCCAGGGCGGTGCTGACCGCGCGTGGCGGCATGACGTCGCACGCGGCGGTCGTCGCCCGGGGCATGGGCAAGCCCTGCGTGGCGGGCGCCACGGCCCTCGACGTGGACGAGGATGGCAGCCACTTCTCGGTGGGCGGCCGCACCGTGAACGAGGGCGACTGGATCACGGTGGATGGCGCCACTGGCCGCATCTACGCCGGCCGCACCACGCTCAAGCAGCCGGAACTTTCCGACGATTTCCGTAAGCTGATGGGCTGGGCAGACCGGGTACGTCATGTCCGGGTTCGCTGCAACGCAGACACGCCCGCCGACGCCCATCGCGGTCGCGAGTTCGGCGCCGAGGGAATCGGGCTCTGCCGCACCGAGCACATGTTCTTCGAGGGCGACCGGCTGGAAGCGATGCGGGAGATGATCGTCGCCACCGACGTGGAAGGGCGGAAGCGCGCGCTTGCGCGCATCCTCCCGATGCAGCGCGCCGACTTCGAGGCCATCTTCCGCGCCATGGATGGGCTGCCGGTCTGCATTCGGCTGCTCGACCCGCCGCTGCATGAGTTCCTGCCGAAGGACGCCGGGGAAATCGCGGCGCTGGCGAGGGACATGGCCATCGAGCAGGCGCACCTGCAGCGGATCGTCGACAGCCTGACGGAAGTGAACCCGATGCTCGGGCTCCGTGGCTGCCGGCTGGGCATTCTCTTCCCCGAAATCACCGCCATGCAGTCGCGCGCCATCTTCGAGGCGGCCTGCACGGTGAGCACGGCCGGCGTCCGGGTACAGCCCGAAGTCATGATCCCGCTGATCGGCAACGTGGTCGAGTTCCGGAAGCAGGCGCTGGTGGTGCGACAGGCGGCCGAGGCAGTGTTCGGCGAGCGGAAGCTGACGGTCGCCTATACGCTGGGGACGATGATCGAGCTGCCAAGGGCTGCGCTCACCGCCGACAGCATTGCGCGCGAGGCTCAGTTCTTTTCGTTTGGCACCAACGACCTCACCCAGACCACGTGGGGCCTGTCCCGTGATGACGCCGGCAAGATCCTGCCCCTCTACGTGGAGCAGGGCATCATCGAGAACGATCCGTTCCAGGTGCTCGACCAGGCCGGCGTGGGCAAGCTCATGAAGCTCGGGGTCGAGCTGGGCCGCTCCGCCCGCCCGGATCTCAAGGTCGGGATCTGCGGCGAGCACGGTGGCGAGCCGGCGTCGGTTGCCTTCTGCGACCAGCTCGGCATGAACTATGTCTCCTGCTCACCGTTCCGCGTCCCCATCGCTCGCCTTGCAGCCGCGCAGTCGGCACTCACCCGCCGCGGGAGCACCGACCGGACGCGTGCCACGGTGTAACGCCCCTTGTCGTAACCGGCGGGTGTCGTTTACCGTATAGCCCGCAGCACGACGTCCTCAGCGCATGCCGGTCGTGGCCGGCATGCGCTCACTTGTTCCCCCAGTGGTGGAGATGGCCCCGATGAGCAGGAAGTTTCTTTCGGTCGCGGCGCTCGGCGCTGTTCTGGTGCTTGGTGCCTGCGGTGATGACAACAACGGTCCCAACGGAGACACGTTAAACGCGCAGGAGCAGGCGGCGCTTATCCAGGCGTTGGGCACGGCGGAGGTCTATGCGCCGAGCGCCGGCGTAGCCTTGAGCCCACTGCTCAGCGAGGCCTCGGTCGGCTCCCTGGGTGCGTTCCAGACGATCGGGTCCCAACTCAAGCTCACCCTCGTCAATGGCGGCACCTCCGAGACCACGGTGATGACGTCGGTGACGGGTTGGGATGGGCTCGATGTGGGGGCCAAGACAGTGGACAGCGCCTTCAGCGTGGCCTCCATCCTGGTGGATCAGGGCACTTTCCCCTCCACCGTCACTACTGACTTCTCGGAAGACGGCTTCGCCAGCTATTTCGACGGCACGGACACGTTCTTCGGCGAGAGCGGTGAATTTAACGTCACCAGCACCAGCTTTGGCGCTACCGATGACTGCCCCAATATTCCGATCGGCAACGGCATCACCTCCTGCCGGATCGCGTTCGGCACCATGAGTGGCGACTTCGACTTCGCCGCCAAGAGCGCGTCGGACGACGACTACACCCGCGGGAACACGTCGTTCAGCGTGCCGGCGGTGCAGCTGTCGATCACGGTGGACGTGACGCAGGAGTAGCGCAGGTTTTGGGTCGTCGGTCTTCAGTCGTCAACTGCACCCGACGACTGAAGACCGACGACCAGTCCCCGGCGATCATGCCCTGCTCCGCTATATTCCCAGCTTCCCCGCAACCGATTGGACCCTCATGACAACACCGCTCGTCGGGCTGGTGATGGGGAGCGATTCCGACTGGGATGTCATGCAACATGCCGAGCTTCGGCTGCGCGAGTTCGGCGTCCCGTGTGAGCGGAAGGTGGTGTCAGCGCACCGTACGCCGGACCTGCTCTACCGGTATGCGGAAGAGGCCGCGGGCCACGGGCTCCGCTGCATCATCGCCGGCGCGGGCGGGGCCGCCCACCTGCCCGGCATGCTGGCCGCCAAGACCACCGTCCCGGTCCTGGGTGTCCCGGTTCCCAGTCGCCATCTCCAGGGTCTCGACTCGCTCCTCTCGATCGTCCAGATGCCCGCAGGCGTCCCGGTGGCCACCTTCGCCATTGGCACGGCCGGCGCCGCCAATGCCGGGCTCTTTGCCGTGGCCATTCTCGCTTCCACCGATGCGGCACTGCGGCAGAAGCTCGATCTCTTCCGCCGAGGCCAATCTGATCGCGTGCTCGGGCTGACCCTGCCCGATCCGGAATGATTCTGCCGGGTTCGACGCTCGGGGTACTGGGTGGCGGCCAGCTGGGCCGCATGTTCGTCTTCCGGGCGCATGAGATGGGATACCGGGTCGTCGTGCTGGACCCGGGCGCGAAGAGCCCTGCCGGTCTCGTGGCCGATGAACACCTGCAGGCCGCGTATGACGATGAGACCGCGCTTCGTGCCCTGGCATCCCGCTGCTCCGCCGTGACTACCGAATTCGAGAACGTCCCCGCCGGGGCACTGGCGCTGCTCGGCTCGCTCACTCGCGTTTCCCCATCATCGGTGGCCGTCGCCATCGCCCAGGACCGCATTCTCGAGAAGACCCACCTCGCCGATGCCGGCTTCCGAACGGCGGCGTTTCTCCCTGTACGATCAGCCGAGGAAGCGCGCGACGCGTTCGACCGGCTGGGCCGTATTGCGATCCTCAAGACCAGCCGGCTGGGATACGACGGGAAGGGGCAGACGGTGGTCAGCTCCGCCAAGGAGTGCGCCGCCGCCTTTGAGCGCCTGGGTGCGCGGGAATGCATCCTCGAGGAAAAGCTCGCCCTTGAGCTGGAAGTGTCCGTGATTATCGCGCGGAGCGCAAAGGGCGAGACCGCAGTCTATCCCCCCGGCGAAAACGTGCATCGCGACGGCATCCTCTACTCGACCGTTGTCCCGGCCAGGATTCCGGACGCGCTGGCCCGCGAGGCCCAGGCGATGGCTGAGGACATCACCAGGTCGCTGGAGTACGTGGGCGTGATGGGGGTGGAGCTGTTCGTGGCCAACGGGGGCCAGCTGCACGTGAACGAGATCGCGCCGAGACCCCACAACAGCGGACACTACAGCATCGACGCATCCGCCACGGATCAGTTCGAGCAGCAGCTCCGCGCCATGTGCGGGCTACCGCTCGGCTCGACCGGACTCCTGTCGCCGGTGGCGATGATCAACCTGCTGGGCGACCTGTGGGCATCCGGCGAGCCGAGCTGGGGCAGGGCGCTCGAGGTGCCGGGTGTGCGGCTCCATTTGTACGGCAAGGCGGAGGCTCGGCCGGGCCGGAAAATGGGCCATCTGACGTGCGTGGCATCGTCGGCGGATGAAGCGCTGAAGGGTGCGGAGAAGGCGGCGGGAGCGCTGGCCGCGAAGAGCTGAGAGCTGGGAGCTCAGCGCTGTGCGGCCCGGCGCCAACGAGCGCTCCGGGCTGGAATGGCCTCGACTCCGGCTGGACCGATGCCACCCGTCCTCACCCCGGTGCGGTCGTGCCTTCGTCGCGGTCACTCCAGCCCAGAGCGCGACCATCCTGCCGCTAAAATCTTGCTATCATATCACCTACTTTATGATGTCTTAATCTTCTACAGGGCAACATGTTACACGCCACTACTCATCCACGCCAGTGCGGCGTCCATCCGATATTTCAGGCCGCTTCGGCGCCGTCTTGAGCCGCCGCCAGGTGCGCAACTCGGCCGCGAGGCCACCGCTCAGTGCTCCCAGTAGCAACGGACCCAGATTGAACAGAGAAATCGCTGCGGCGCCAGCTCCTGCCAGGAATCCCCAGAAGGCGTCGGCAAGGTAGGTCACGCCGACGAACGTCATGAGGAAGAGCAGGACCGCTGGAAGGAACACGGCGGCGACGGCGCGGGCGACCGACCCTGCCTTCCAGCCACCAACCAGTCCCGCGATCAGTGGGCCGACCACCGGAAGCCAGAAGAGCAGCAGCGCCAGCCCGCCCATCCAGTTCATGGCGGAGATGACCTGCTTGCGGGGAGAGGGTTGGTCAGAAGCCATAAAGTCGTAAGTCGTAAGTCGCACGTCATAAGTTACGACGCATGACTTACGACTTACGACTCTCATGGAGGCGCAGGGAATCGAACCCTGGTCCGAATCGGCTTCCAAAACAGCGTCTACGTGCGTAGACCGGATTTTTTGCCGTCGTCGCTGTCCGGTAGCCGGACCACCTGCCAGCGATCTATCTCCTGAATCTCACACCGTGTGTCGGAGCATCACACAGCGCTAGCCCGGATTTGCGATCCGGCGGCAGCGCCCCAGGCGGGCTCTGTTCACCGGAGGAGCGTAAAGCGAGACTAGCTCAGCTTACGCAGCCAGTGCCATTTCAGAGTTGGCAGTTGAAACGTTCCAAGCGGTTTTACCAGGAACCTGGACCTGGGCACGC
>DAIMFY010000050.1:0-3368 GCA_036724295.1 Gemmatimonadales bacterium
GCCCGCCCTGCCCGCCCTGCCCGCCCTGCCCGCCCTGCCCGCCCTGCCCGCCCTGTCCGCCCTGTCCGCCCGGCCCCAATCTTGCTATATTCCCTCGTTACCCCGGCTCGCCTCGGCGGGCCCATGTTCAACTCAACATAGGGATTTTGTGGCACGACGACATCACAGGCAGTCCCATGACCTGCCAACCAACGGGTTCCGCCGCTCACCTGGACGTAGCATGCAATCGCATCGCGAGTGGCTTCTGGCACGGCACGGTTCGGTCTGCGCCTACTGTGGGTCCGAAACTTCCCCCGACGTCATCACGCTCGATCATGTGCGGCCGCGCCGCGGCCAGACAGCGTATGACCGGCCAGACAACCTGGTCCTCGCCTGCCGGACGTGCAATGCGGCCAAGGCCGACATGCCCCTGGTGGCGTTCCTGATGCAGAAGCGGGCGCGTGGCGTCTACCTTCTGCACTACGGGGATCACCTTTCGGAACCGCTCAAGGCACTCGCCAAACAGGCGTCCGAACGACCACTGCTCGCCAAAGAGCTCTGAGCAGAGCGGAACAAACGAAACGGCCCGCGCATCAATGCGCGGGCCGTTTGCGTTTCCACCAGGTTGGCACGGTTCAAGAGCGGAGCTCCGCAAGTCTCACACGAAAACACGAAAGCGGACGCAGAGCCCAGCACGCGGGACACGTCTCCCACGACTCGTCAGGAATGCCCCGAGCCCCAAGCCCTACGCCCCAAGCCCCAAGCCCTCCTTCACAATCCGCGCCTGCTCCGCCACATGCGCCTTGGGATACCCCTCGGCCGGGCTGGCACGGTCCGGCCGCCCGGCGTAACGAAGCGTAACGCCATCGCGCAGGAGCCGGCGAAGATAGGGTTCCGCAAATCGCCAGGCGCCCATGTTCCTTGGCTCTTCCTGGGTCCAGACGATCTCGGCCAGCTTCGGATAGCGGGCCAGCACCGTCTCGAGTTCCTGGTCCGGGAACGGGTAGAGCTGTTCCACCCGCACGATGGCCGCGGAGTTCTCGGCCGCTTCACCGGCAGCTGCGAGCAGGTCGTAGTACACCTTGCCACTGCACAGGACTACCCGGGTCACCCCCGCTGCCCGCTCGCTCAGCCGCGCGTCGTCGATAACCGGCTGGAATTCACCGTCGGTCAGGTCCCTGAGATGCGACGCAGCTGCCGGCAGGCGCAGCAGGCTCTTGGGTGTCATCACGATGAGCGGGCGGATCCGGTCGCGCTTGGCCTGGCGCCGCAGCAGGTGGAAATACTGCGCCGGCGTGCTGCAATTGGCGATCCGCATGTTGTTTTCCGCGGCGAGCTGGAGGAAGCGCTCGAGGCGGGCGCTGGAATGCTCCGGGCCCTGGCCCTCATAGCCATGCGGGAGCAGCAGGGTGAGCCGGGTGGTCTGGCCCCACTTGGCCAGCCCTGCGGCCATGAACTGGTCGATCATCACCTGCGCCCCGTTCACGAAGTCACCAAACTGCGCCTCCCACATGACCATCGCCTCGGGCGCCGCAACGCTGTAGCCATACTCGAAACCGATTGCCGCGAGCTCCGACAGCGGGCTGTTGTGCAGCTCCATCGGCGCGAGCGCGCCCGGCAGCCGGGTGATTGGTGCGTATTCGACGCCGGTGTTCACGTCGTGCAGCACGAGGTGACGCTGGCTGAAGGTTCCGCGCGCTGTATCCTGACCCGTGAGCCGAAGCGGGATCCCCTCCACCAGCAACGACGCAAAGGCCAGCTCCTCGGCGTGGGCCCAGTCGATGCCGCCGTCGTCGCCCAGAGTGGCGCGGCGCCGCTCCAGCTGTCGCGCAAGCTTGGGGTTTACCGCAAAGCCTTCGGGCCAGCTCAGGAGCGCGTCATTGAGCGCCACCAGCGTCGCAGCCGGCACGGCAGTATCCATGCGCGTGGCAGGATTTCCGCGGCGTTCCACGGTCTCCGGCGCCACCTGCTGGGAACCGGCCTGTCCCTTGAATGCCTGCTGGGCATTCGACAACCGCTCGTAGGCAGCGTCATAGCGGGCCGCGGCGTCGGCCTCGCTGATCAGCCCCTCCTGCACCAGCTGCGCGGCGTACTTTTGCCGCACGGTAGGGAGCTGCTTGATCCGCTCATACATGAGCGGCTGGGTGTATGCCGGCTCGTCGGCCTCGTTGTGGCCATGCCGCCGGTAGCCAACCAGGTCCACCACTGCGTCCTGCGAGAACGTCTCCCGGTAGGCCATCGCGAAGCGCGCGGCGGCGAGGGACGCCTCCGGATCGTCCGCATTCACGTGGACGATGGGCACGTCAAATCCCTTGGCGAGATCGCTGGCGTAGCGGGTGGAGCGCGCGTCGCGGATGTCGGTCGTGAAGCCGACCTGGTTGTTGGCAATCAGGTGCAAGGTGCCGCCCACGGTGTAACCGGGCAGCCCGCCGAGGTTGAACGTCTCGGCCACCACGCCCTGGCCGGCAAAGGCGGCATCGCCGTGGATCACGATCGGCAACGCGGCGTCCTTGTCGCGCACGGCTTCCTGGCCGCGCCGCTGGGTCTGCCGCGCCCGCGCCCTTCCCACGACAACCGAACCCACGAATTCCAGGTGGCTCGGATTGGGTGAGAGGGTGACCGTCACTGCCTTCCCCGCCGCAGTCGGGTAGGCGCCCTCGGCGCCGTGGTGGTACTTGACGTCGCCGGTGCCCAGTTCGCCCTCATCATCCGCGCCGAGGGCTCGCTTGCTGCCCTCGAATTCCGCGAAGATCGTCTCGTAGGGGCGCCGCACCGTGTGCGCCAGCACGTTGAGCCGGCCGCGGTGTGCCATCCCGAGATCCACCTCCTGTGCGCCCATGGCGGCGGCCTGGTTGATCCACAGGTCCAGCATCGGGACCATCATGTCGAGGCCCTCGATCGAGAAGCGCTTCTGTCCGAGATACGCCTTCTGCAGGAACTGCTCGAAGGCCTCGATCTCGATGAGGCGATCGAGGAGCGCCAGCTTTTCCTGCGTGCTCAGTGCCTCACGGAATGCGCCGGACTCGATGCGCTCGCGCAGCCAGACACGCTCTTCATGACTGGCGATGTGCTCGATCTCGTAGGCGATATTGCCACAGTAGGCGGCCTGGAGATGAGGGAGCGCCTCCAGCAGCGACTGGCCCGGCACCTTGATCCGCAGCACCTCGGAGGGAATCCCTGCCATGACCTCGGGCGTGAGGCCGAGCGAGGCGGGGTCCAGCGACGGGTCGCCCGTCGGCTCGCTGCCGAGAGGGTCGAGGTGGGCCGCCAGGTGGCCGTGGGTACGGAACGCCTTGACCAGTGCCATCGCGGCGGCGACATGCTGCATCTCGGAGACGGACGGGACGGACGGGACGGACGGGACGGACGGGACGGATGGGGCCGACGGA
>DAIMFY010000050.1:3468-10616 GCA_036724295.1 Gemmatimonadales bacterium
GACGGACGGGACGGACGGGACGGACGGGACGGACGGGACGGATGGGGCCGACGGAGCGGACGGCTGATAGGGCAGCTTCAGGCCCGCGAAGACCGATTCGTAGAACTCTTCCGCGCCCTGCAGCATTCCGTCCACGGTGGCCAGGAACTGGCCGCTCTCGGCGCCCTGGATGATGCGATGATCATAGGTACTGGTCATCATCATCACCTTGCTCAGCCCGAGCTGCTGCAGCGTCGCGGGCGGCGTGGCGCTGAATTCCGGCGGGTAGCCGATGGCGCCCACGGCGATGATCGTTCCCTGGTTCGCCATGAGGCGGGGAACCGATGCCACCGTGCCGAGACCGCCGGGGTTGGTGAGCGTGACGGTGCCGCCGGCAAAATCGTCTGGCATCAGGCGGTTGTGGCGTGATTTCTCTACCAGCGCTTCATAGGCCGCGTGGAACTGGCCGAAATCCATGCCTTCCGCATGCTTGATGACGGGGACCACGAGGCCGCGCGACCCATCCTTGCGGGTCACGTCCACGGCGAGGCCGAGATTGATGCCGTCGGGCACCACGCGGTAGGACGCCTCATTCTCCACCGCCAGGAAATGGCCCATGACCGGATGCTGGCGGACGCCCTGGACCAGTGTCCACGCGATCAGGTGGGTGAACGAGATCTTCTCATCGCGGCCGGCAGCCTTGAGCGCGGCATTCAGCGACTTCCGCTCTGCCTCCAGCCGGGACACCGCCAGCTCCCGGAAAGTGGTGGCGGTCGGCACGGTCAGGCTCTCGTTCATGTTCTGGACGAGGCGGAGCGCGGGACCTTTTATCTCAAGGCGATCAGGGCGGGCGGGACGGGCAGGGCGGGCGGGTTCCTGCGTGGCGGGTTCCGCCGCCGGCGCGTGGGCGCCATTCTGCGTGGCCGGCTTTTCCCCCACCACGCCGCTCTCGAACAATTGCCGCCATTCCGGACCCACCGAGGCCGGGTCTCGCAGGTAGTCCTCGTACAAGGATTGAGCGAAACCCGCATTGGCGGTTTCGAAGACGTTCAGATCCACGACTGCTCCTGCGCACCCATGAGTGACCAATCGAGACGGAACCCCAGTGATAGCAGAAAGATAACGTCTCTTGCCGAGCCGTGCTCCGCACACCAAGATTGAGCACCCCTGACCAGCGCGGTACGCATGAAAGTACGTGAAACACGTGGAATCCTGCTGTTGGCGATGCTGGTGGCGGCCTGCGGACGTCCACCCAGGACCGCCACCATCGGGCTTGCCTACGCGCCAAGCTGGCGCAACATCGATGCGGCCCGGCTGGCCATGAGCGACCTGGACGCCCCGCACCGTGGACCCGCGATTCGGCTGCTGCTGGATTCCACCTTTGTGGGTGACAGCGCCCAGGTCGAGGTGCGTCGCGCCGAGCGCCTCGTGGCCGATCCCAGTGTCATGACCGTCATCGGCCCAAGCAACAGCCGCGGCGCGCTGGCAGCAGGCCCGATCTATAACGCCGCAGGGGTCACCCAGATCAACCCGCAGGCCACCAGCCACCTGCTCGACCGCCTCGATGGCCGCACGCTGAGCCTGATTCCCGACGATTCTCTCGAGGGAGAGTTCATCGGGATGTTCCTCGCCGACTCACTGCACGCCCAGAGCGCCACGATCTTCTTTGCCAACGACGAGTACGGTATCGGCCTGCGTGAGGGCGTGGAGCACGCCCTGTCGAGCCGCCAGATCCAGGTGTCCGACAAGGTGCCATTCAGCGAGAATGGCCCATTCCAGGTGCTGGTGCGCACCAGCCTCAGGCGGGTGCACCCGGACGTGTTCGTGATTGCGGGGCGGTCGACCGCGACGCTCGAGATCGCCCGGGCGCTGCATGAGGTGATTCCGGGCGCCACGATCATCGTGGGTGACGGCGCCATGGTGCCGGAGCGCCTGGCCACGCTGGGTGATTCGATCCTCGCGACAATGCACGTCGTGTCCTTCTGGGCGGCGCAGCCCGGCGACACGGTGGCCGCCGAGTTCTGCCGGCGATTCCGCAGCGTGCTCGGTCGCGATCCCGAGCCGGCCGACGCCTATGTCTACGACGGCATCATGCTCACGGGCGCGGCGGTGCGAGAGGTTGGCGCCGATCGTGACGCCGTCTGGGAATGGCTTCACTCGCTGGGCCGCACCAGGCCGCCCTTTCAAGGCGTCACCGGCCCGATCGCCTTCAATGAGCCTCCCCTGTCCCGCATGGTGATGGTCCGGATCAGGGATGGCCAGGCCGTGGCAGAGTGGCGTCGCTGAGCGACGCCGATATCGCCGGGTCACCCTTGCGGTCCCGGAGCGGTCTCAGTCTCAGGAGCCTGAGCCTGCTGGCAGTGCTGTGCATCATCCTCTATGTCGTCGGCCTGACCCTCTACATCGGCGCGACCGTCACACCGCGCGCGGCCCGGCTGCGCGCGGAGACCATTCCGATGCTGCAGCTGTTCGGGCAGATCGCCGAGCGGGCGAGCCGCACCGAGGCGCTGATGGTCGAGGCGCGCCACGGCATCCTGAGCGACGACGCAGCGGCGCGGGAGCGGGTGCGCGCCACCCTCGCGACGCCGGCTGCCTCGTCCTCGCCACTCCTCGCCCAAGCGCCGCTGGAACTGCGCGAGCTGCTGGCGCGCACGAGCGTGCTGCAGGCCGAGATTGAAACCCGCCTGAATGAAAGCGTTGCGCAGGCCGACCTCGAGCGGAATGCGGAGGCATCCCGCGCGCTCACGGTTGCCGATTCCCTGCATGCGGAGATGGGACTGGTGCTGGTGTCGGCGGAGCAGCTGGGGCTCCGCGGGCTCGCCGATCGCGAATCCCAGCTCAGCAACGCGCTGCAGCAGGCCGTCCGCACCATGATCGGGTGGATGGCCATCGGGGTGCTGCTGCTGGTGATTCTCATGGTGGTGGTACATCGCCGCGTGCGCCAGCCGCTGCGCGACCTGGAGGCGGGCCTCGATTCCGTTTCCGCGGGCGAGCTCAATACCACCGTGCGCGTCCGGCGCCAGGATGAGCTTGGCCATCTCGCGGCGCACTTCAACGACATGACCGGCGTGCTGCGTGCGCGTGCGGCCGAGCAGGGGCGGTTCGCCGCCGCGGGCGAGCTGGTCGCCGGCGTCGCGCACGAAGTGAACAATCCGCTGATGGCCATCGCCGCGCTGGCGGACACCCGGCTCGAGGATCCGGCGCTGCCGCCGGACCTGCGTGTCGAACTGAGCCAGATCCGCCGCCAGGCCCGGCGTGCGGGAAAACTGCTGTCCGGGCTCCTCCGCTTCGTGCGCGCGCGCGAGCCGCTCACGTCGGCGGTGTCGCTGAACGACGTCGTGCGCAGCGCCGTTGACCTGGTGTCCTATCGTTTCGGCGTGGAGGAGATCGAGTTCGAGCTCCGGCTCGATGAGCACCTGCCGCCGGCGCGGGGCGCGGCGGTACGGCTGGAGCAGGTCATCGTCAACCTGCTGAGCAACGCGCTCGACGCCCTCGCCCGCGTGCCGCCACCCCGGTCACTGATGGTGGAGACCTGGCGGCAGGGCGAGCAGGCAGCGATCGCCGTGGCCGACCAGGGGACCGGTATCGCGCCCGAAATGCGAAGCCGGCTGTTTCACCCCTTCTCCTCGACCAAGGGAGCCGGTGGCACCGGCCTCGGCCTCTATATCTCGCGCGAGATCATCCGGGAGCTGGGGGGCGACCTCGTCTACCAGCCTGCCGACATCGGTGCCCGCTTCGTGGTAACGCTGCCCCTGGCGGAGGCCGGGGAGATGGATATCATCGCGCGGCCGACCACGCCACTGCCGCCCGCCGCGGTAGACTCGCTCAAGGGGTGGCGGATCCTGCTGGTGGATGACGAAGAAGTGGTACGCTCCCCGATCGCCCGCTTCCTGAGCCGGCGCGGCGCAGCGGTGTACGAGGCGTCCGACGGGATCGAGGCGCTGGAGCAGCTCGACCGTCACGAAGTGGACGCGATCATTGCGGACCTGCGGATGCCCCGGATGGACGGCGCCGCCTTCTGCGCCGAGCTCGCCCGGCATCGTCCCGGCCAGCTCGATCGCGTGATCCTCCTCTCCGGCGACCTCAGCCAGCTGCAGGGGATCCTGCCGGTTCCCGCCGAGCGGGTGCTGGCCAAGCCGGTGGAGCTGGTAGAAATCGAGGCGGCGGTGCGGAGGGTGGCTGGGTAGTCGGGAAGACGGGAGGGCGGGAAGACGGGAAGTGCTGGAGGAATGAGCACTTCCCCTCTTCCCGTCTTCCCGACTTCCCGCCTTCCCGCCTTCCCGCCTTCCCGTCTTCCCGTCTTCCCGCCTTCAGCGCCATTTCTCCCCCTCCGCCACATACATCCGGTATGCTGTCACCTCGTCCCGGCTGCGTTCCGCGCTCCAGCCCAGCTCGGCGGCCATCAGCTGCGCCACGCGTTCCGTTGCTCTCAGGCCATGGTCGCGCGTCTCGTGGTAGAGATGAAGTCGGCGCACCATCACATCCTCCACCGTCAGTGCCATCTCGCGGCGCACCGCGTGCAGCACTTCGGCCTCGATGGCGGGATGGGTCGGGTGCAGGCGGTCGAACAGCGAGCGGTTCTTCATGCCGAGGTTATGGATGCCTGCGCACTCGGTGCCATAGCGATCCACCAGCCGGTCGCTCACGGCGGCCGGGAGTCCCAGTGGTGCGCCGCGGGCGCGGAAGGGCTCGAGGTCGGCGGCATTGCCGCCCGGCAGCGGAATGACGTCGGTCAGCGCGCGGGCGAGCTTGCGCCTGAGCCGCGCAGCGACGAGATCCACCGCTTCGGCTGCCATGGCGCGATAAGTGGTGAGCTTCCCGCCCGCGATAGTGATCATTCCGCGGGTTCCTTCCACCAGCGCGTGCTCCCGGGAAACCGCAGACGGCGTCCGGCTTCCGGCCTGGGCCAGCAGGGGCCTCAAGCCGGCCCAGGTGGAGCGCACGTCATCCTCGGTCAGCCGCGCCGCGGGGAAGAGTGCGTTGGCGGATCGCAGGAGGTACACGACGTCGTCGCGGGTTGCCGCCACGGCGGACGGGTCGGCGGCGTAGTCGGTATCGGTCGTGCCGATGTAGCTGAGATCGTTCCACGGCAGGATGAACATCACCCGTCCGTCGATCGGGCTGAGGAACGTGATGGCGTGCCGGTGGCCCACCCGCTCGCGCGGCACCACCACGTGGGTGCCGCGCGTGAGGCGCAGCATCGGGGTCACGGATGGATCTTCCAGCTGGCGAAGCTGGTCGGTCCACGGCCCGGTGGCGTTGAGGACGATCGTTGCTCGCAGGTCGCGCCGCACGGCGCTCAGGCGGTCCACGAGTGAGGCGCCGCTCACCCGTCCCGCTTCATCCAGCAAGCCGGCCACCCGTGTGTGGGTGAGGACCGTCGCGCCATGGTCCACCGCTGAGCGCGCCGTGGCGATCACCAGCCGCGCATCGTCGCACTGGGCGTCGCCGTACAGCGCTCCGCCCGTCAATCCGCGCTCGCGGAGGAGCGGTTCGCGCTGCAGCACGCCGCGCTTGCCCAGTATCCTGGGCCGCCGCACATTCCGGAATCCCGCCAGCAGCTCGTAGGCGAGGAGGCCGGCACCCAGCTTCCAGCGCGGGACCCGGTCGCCCTCGTGCAGCGGAAAGACGAAGGGAATGGACCGCACCAGGTGGGGTGCGATGCGCAGGAGTACGGCGCGTTCGTGGAGCGCCTCGCGCACCAGCGAAACATTGCCCTGCTCCAGGTAACGGAGCCCGCCGTGGACCAGCCGGCTCGAGCGCGAGCTGGTACCCGCCGCGAGATCCTGCTGTTCCACCAGGACGGTGCTGATGCCGCGCATGGCGGCATCGCGGGCAATGCCGGCGCCGGTGATGCCGCCGCCGATGACCAGCAGGTCGAGGGCCGAATCGTCGAGGTCGCTCAGTCTCAAGTATCTTGCTCCAGTGAACACTCATTTGTCGCCAGGACAGCCGCGCATGCACGGATCTCGCCGAGTCGCCATCGTTGCCGGCCTTCGCACCCCGTTCGCCCGGGCGAACACGGTGCTGAAGGACGTGGATGGCGTGGACCTGGCCCGCCATGTCGCGCGCGAGCTGCTCTACCGCACCGAACTCGAGGGCCATCTGGTGGACGAGGTGATCTGGGGCCAGGTGGTGCCTTCACCCCTCACACCCAACGTAGCGCGGGAAGTCAGCCTCCTGCCGCAGTTCCCGCCGTCAGTTCCCGCCTATACGCTCAATCGTGCCTGTGCTTCCGGCGCCCAGGCGGTCCAGAACGCCGCTGACCAGATCGCCGTGGGCCATGCCGACATCATCCTGGCCGGCGGCGTGGAATCGCTGAGCAATGTGCCCATCCTCCACTCCCGTCGCATGAGTCGCCTGCTGGTGGAAGCAGGCAAGGCCCGCTCGCTTGGTGCCCGGCTCAAGGTGCTGAGCCGGATCCGGCCGCGCGACCTGGTGCCGGTGTCGCCGGCCATCGCCGAGCCCTCCACCGGCGAGACGATGGGGCAGAGCGCCGAGAAGATGGCCAAGGAGAATCATATCAGCAGGGAGGCGCAGGACCGTATCGCGCTCATGAGCCACCAGCGCGCGGCGGCGGCCACTGCGGACGGCCGCATGACGGCGGAAATCGCGCCCTGGTTTGGCGGACGCGGCATGGATGAGCCGGTCACCACCGACAACGGCATCCGTACCGATACGTCGCTCGAGAAGCTCGCGGCTCTGAAGCCGGTCTTCGATCGCCGGTATGGCTCGATCACCGCCGGCAACGCGTCGCCGCTTACCGACGGCGCCTCCTGCGTGCTCCTCATGGCCGAGGAGAGGGCCCACGCGCTGGGCTATACGCCGCTCGCCTTCATCAGGAGCTACGCGGTGGCGGCGGTGGATCCCGGCTGGCAGCTGCTCATGGGACCGGCGCTGGCCGTGCCGCGCGCCCTCGCCCGGGCGGGTCTCACGTGGAACGATATCGGGGTGCTCGAGATCCACGAAGCATTTGCTGCGCAGGTGCTCTCCAACGAGCAGGCGTGGGGGTCTGCTGAGTGGGCGTCACGGCTGGGGCTGCCCGGGCCGGTGGGGCAAGTGGATTGGGACCGGACCAATCTCATGGGTGGGTCGATTGCCGTGGGGCATCCATTCGGCGCCACCGGCTGCCGCATCATCACCTCGCTCGCGCACGAGATGGGGCGGCG
>DAIMFY010000051.1:0-10530 GCA_036724295.1 Gemmatimonadales bacterium
TGAAGACACGCTGGACCACGCTGCTCCTGGCCGCCTGCCTTGCTTCGGCCGCCTGTGGACCCAAGGACGCGCCGCCGGCCGAGCGTTCGGCGCCGGCACAGCAGGATGGTCCCATCAACCCGTCCGACATCGCCAGTTACAAGCTGTCCATGGACAAGGTGGACAAGTTCTTTGAGGCGCAGCGCAACATGGCCGTCAAGCTGAAGTCCCTGACACCGGCGCAGCAGGAGGCACTCAGCCTGAGCGGCAGTGGCAGCCTGGACGAGATGGCGCAGAAGCTGGAGTCGAGCCCCGAGTGGGGGTCTGCCATTCGTGATGCCGGATTGGAGCCGAGGGAGTACGTGATGCTCACCATGAGCATGCTGCAGTCGGCGATGGCGGCATCGGTGCTCAAGATGCGTCCCAACGACGATCGGGACTCACTGGTGACTTCGATGCACGCCAACATGGACAACGTGAAGTTCGTGCAGGAGCACGAGGCAGAGATCAATGCGAAGCGGGAGGCGATGGAGAAGGAAGTTGGGGGAGAGGGGAGCTGAAGGCGGAAGCCCAGGCGGCTGGCTGCTGGCCGCTGGCGTTCAACTTTCAGCTTCTTTCAGCCCCATCCGCTTCAGCAGGTCGGCGAAGCGGGGGTCAGAGCGCACGCCCTTGAACGCGTAGCTCACGCCGATCAGGTTCATGAACCCGCCGCGTTCCAGGTAGGCGGCCTCCAGCCATCGAAAGACTTCGTCGACCTCTCCCAGCCCCGCATATGCCATCGCCAGGTGAAATCCCAGCTGGTCCAGGCGAGCTCCGCTCTCGACCAGGCGACTGATCACGTTGCGGGCCTCGGCCGGGTTGCCGATCATGGCATGGACGTAGGCAAGTTGCGCCGAGTCCCGGGCGCCGCTCAGCGCGGCCGCGCGCAGCATCGATTCGACTGCCTCGGTGTTCATTCCCTTCTGGAGATAGGCGTGGGCGAGCAGCTCGTGCGCGAGATCGCGCCGGGGGTCGAGGTCGATCAGCTCCCGCAGGATCCGGATCGCTTCATCGGGTCGGCCAGTGTCCACGTAGATCCGGCCAGTGAGCACCGCAGCCGGGTGCAGCGGGTCGAGCGCCTGCGCCACAGCCAGTTGGGCCAGCGCTTCTTCCGGTCGGCCGACGCTGTGCAGGTACGACGCATGGAACATCCGCGCCAGGGGATAGCCGGGATCGAGCGCGATCGCTCGCTCCAGCGCGGGGCCGGCGTCCTGCCAGTTCCATTCATGCAGGAACAGGTGATGGGCCAGCGTCGCGTGCGCCTCCGCAAGTTCGCTGTCCAGTGCGATGGCGTGCTCGGCGGCCATCCGGCTCTTGGTGAACGCCTCGCGCGTCTCGACGTGGCCAAAGGTGCCGAGCAATGACCAGCAGTCGGCCATGCCAACATAGGCGCGCGCGAAGGTAGCATCCCGGGCAATCGCGCGCTCGAAATACTGGAGGGCTGTGAGCAGCGAGTCGCGCTGCCGCATGCTCAGGAGGTAACGGCCCTTCTCGTAGAGTGCGACGGCCTCACGGTCGGGTGAACTTCGCGCGCGATTTCCCACGGCCATGTGGCGGAGACCACTGAATGCTTCGTCAAGCGCGTTTAGCACTTCGGCCGCGTCGCGAGGGCGATCGCCGGGACGCTTGGCTATCAGCCGGTCCACCAGCGTCGCCAGCGCCGGCGGGATCTCCGGATTGCGCACCCTGACCGGCTCCGGCGACCGGGCGAGATGGGCCATCAGCAACTCGTCCCGGCTCAATCCTGGAAATGGCGTGGCGCCCGTCAGCAGTTCGTAGGCCACGATGCCGAGGCCGTAGAGATCTGCCCGGTGATCGATGTCGCGGCCACCTGCCGCCTGCTCCGGTGATAGATACGCGGGCGTCCCTATGATGAGCCCGCCGTCGGTGAGGTTGTCCGGCATGCCGTCGCCATGCGCGCCGGGCATGCCGGCGGGCTCGGTGGCTGCTGCGAGGCCTTTCGCCACTCCGAAGTCGCTCACCAGGGCGTCGCCATCCCCGGTGAGAAGGATGTTCGCCGGCTTGATGTCGCGGTGCACCACGCCGTGGCGATGCGCGCAGGAGAGCGCCCGGCACACATCGCGCAAGACTCGCAACGCTGCGTCGAGCGGCATGCGGCCGTGCCGGGCCAGGTAGTCCCGGAGGTTTTCGCCATCCACGTATGGGGTAATGAAGAACAGGCGGCCGCCGGCACTGCCCGAGTCGAAGACCGGGACGATATGTGGGTGCGCCAGGCGCGCGGCCAGCTCGATTTCGCGACCGAACCAGGCCACGGCCCGGGTCGGGTCACCGCCGGGGACCAGGGAGGTGTGCAATACCTTGAGCGCCACGGGTCGCCGGTGCCGTTCGTCGCGAGCCAGATAGACCGTGGCCTGGCCGCCCCGCCCGAGCTCCCGTTGTATGGTGTAGCGGCCAGCCAGCGCGGCGCTGAGCATCCCGGCCTCCGCTCGCTCTGTCTCCGCCAGGTCCGCCAGCAGCGGTGCGGCCAGCTCGGCCGCCGGCGTGTCCAGCAGTGAACCTCCAGCGGCGCGTTCGCAGGCGTGCAGCAGCCGCTCAGCTTCCTCTCGTTCGGCTGGCGTCGTGAGGCGGGCCATGAGTGAATCGGCCCGGCGGGCAGGCGGCAGGTCGAGCGCTTCAGCTACGGCGCGCAGCGTTGCCGGTCGGCTTGGTTCAGGCGTCGTCACCACCAAGCTCCTGATAGAGCCACCCTCTGGCGAGCGCCCACTCGCGTGCCGCCGTCCGGCGTGACATGCCCAGCACCTCGGCGGTTTCTGCCTCGGTCAGCCCGGCAAAGAAGCGGCATTCGACCACGCGAGCCAGGCGATCGTCCACCTGGCCCAGTCGCTCGAGCGCCTCATCCAGCGCGATCAGCACATCGGCGCGCTCGGCCACGGTCAGCTCAACCGCGTCGAGCGACACCCGAATGGCCGCGACGCCACCCACGCCGCCGCGGCGAGCGGCACGCCGACGCCGGGCAAAGTCTACGAGAATGCGGCGCATCGCCTGGGATGCTACGGCAAAGAAATGAGCCCGGTCCTGCCACTGCGCCTGCGTCTGCTCCACGAGCCGGAACCAGGCCTCGTGCACCAGCGCGGTCGCGGTGAGGGTGTGCCCTGCCGATTCTGCGCCGAGCTGCCGTCGGGCCATCCGGCGCAGGTGATCGTAAACCAGCGGCATGAGGCGGTCCATCGCGCCGGGGCTTCCGTCCCGGAGCTCGGCCAAGACCTGGGTGATTTCACCAGCGCTGCTCTGGTCCAAGGCTGTACCCCTCCGTGCCGCGTGGCACGTTCGTCGGGGTTCCTGCGCGTCAGTTACCGGGACGAAGCCCAGTGGATTGTTCCGGGTCTGCAGGAAACATACTTCCGACGAAAAGGTGTGCCATGCGACTAGCCAGGATCATGCGCCTGTGGGGCCTCGGCGCCATGCTCGTCATCTCCGGATGCAGCAACAACTTCACCTCGCCCGATCTGGACCGGACCGCCTCCGTGAACGCCCATGCGGCGGGCGGGGAAACCTTCGAGCTCGGAGACTTCGCGCTCTACATGCCCGCGACAGCGGACGCGCCCCGGGCAGTGATCGTGGCGCTCGGCGGGCCGAACACCAGGGGATTCGTAACCGGCGAGTCGTTCGGCGCTCCGCTGCCCGAAGTGGAGCTTGCGCTCCAGGCCATGGGCCAGTCCCTGCGCGCACTTGCAGCGGAGCACCGGATTGCGATTCTCGGTACGTCATTCTTCGGGCCTGCCCCGCTGCCACCGAGCGCCGAGAGCGACGAGCTCATATTCGATGCGCTGCGCGACGGCGCTGAGGCGAGTGGACGGCCCGGCCTCACTGGTGTTCCCATCCTGCTGTATGGAATTTCTGGTGGCTCGTCGGAAGCCGCGAGATTTGCCGAGCGCTACCCCGAGCGGGTAGCGGGACTCTTCCTCAAGGTCCCGGAAGTGGCGCCGACGATGACGACCGAAGCACAACGCCAGATTCCGGTCTTCATCGCCCAGGCCGAGCTCGACGCGTTCGTGGACAATGCAGCGGTGGCGGCGACCTTCTCATCCAATCGCGCAAATGGTGCCGTGTGGGCGCTGGCGAAGGAGGGTGGGGTACCTCATCACGCCCTCACCCCGGTGCACCGGCAGAATACGATCGCATGGATGGATGGGGTACTGGACCGGCGCATTGCGGGCGGCTCCGGCCGCATCAAGGAAAGCATTGAGCAGTCAGGATGGTTGGGCAACCCTTCGAACGGCGGAATCTCGGCCTGGGGCGCATATGGAGGCGATCGCTCAACGGCGAACTGGCTTCCGACCCAAGCCGCAGCCGAGCAGTGGCGGGCGCTGGCGGGATTTTAGGGAACGGGGCATGAGGCGTGGTGCATGGGAGGACGCGGGACTCTCGATCGCTGGCTCGCGACCCCCACGCCCCACGCCTCACGCCCTAATACCTATAATGTTCCGCCTTGTACGGCCCCTCCACCGGCACGCCGATGTAGTCCGCCTGTGAAGGCGAAAGCGTGGTCAGCTTGACGCCAAGCTTGTCGAGGTGGAGCCGGGCCACCTTCTCGTCCAGCGACTTGGGCAGGACATAGACCTTCCGCTCGTACTTCCCGGCATTCTGGTGCAGCTCGATCTGGGCCATCACCTGGTTGGTGAAGCTCGCGCTCATCACGAAGCTCGGATGCCCCGTGGCACAGCCGAGGTTGAGGAGCCGGCCTTCGGCCAGGATCATCACGCTGTGGCCGTCGGGAAAGACGAACTCGTCGTACTGCGGCTTGATGTTGATCCGCGTGATGCCGCGCTTCTTGAGGCCGGCCATGTCGATCTCGTTGTCGAAGTGGCCGATGTTCCCCACGATGGCCTTGTCCTTCATCTGCGCCATGTGGTCCACCGTGATGATGTCGCGGTTGCCGGTGGCGGTGATGAAGATGTCGGCCGTCCTTACCACGTCATCCAGCGTGGTGACCTGATAGCCCTCCATCGCCGCCTGCAGGGCGCAGATCGGGTCGATCTCGGTGATCACCACCCGCGCACCCTGGCCTCTCAGCGCCTGGGCGCAGCCCTTGCCAACGTCCCCATAGCCGCAGACCACCGCCACCTTGCCGGCCAGCATCACGTCGCTGGCGCGGAGGATGCCGTCGGTAAGCGAATGGCGGCAGCCGTAGAGGTTGTCGAACTTGGACTTGGTGACCGAATCGTTGACGTTGATGGCGGGGAAGAGCAGCGTCCCGGCCTTCATCATCTCGTAGAGCCGGTGGACACCGGTGGTGGTTTCCTCCGACACGCCGCGGATATCAGCCGCCGTACGGGTCCAGCGATCCGGCGTGTTGGCGATCGTCCGGCGCAGGAGATCCAGAATCACGCCCCATTCTTCGGGGTCCTGCTCCGGGTTGAAGCCCGGCACCTTGCCGGCCTTCTCGAATTCGGCGCCCTTGTGCACCAGCAGCGTGGCGTCGCCACCGTCGTCCAGCAGCAGGTTGGGGCCTGAGCCGTCGGGCCACTGCAGCGCCTGGTCGGTGCACCACCAGTACTCCTCCAGCGTCTCGCCCTTCCACGCAAAGACGGCCACACCGGCCGGCTTCTCGATGGTACCCTTGGGGCCCACCGCAACGGCGGCCGCCGCGTGGTCCTGGGTGGAGAAGATGTTGCAGGACACCCACCGCACCTCGGCGCCCAGCTCGACCAGCGTCTCGATCAGGACAGCGGTCTGCACCGTCATGTGGAGCGAGCCCATGATCTTCGCGTCCGCCAGCGGCCGCTGGCCCTTGTACTCTGCGCGGAGCGCCATGAGGCCCGGCATCTCGTGCTCGGCCAGCCGGATTTCCTTGCGGCCGAACTCGGCGAGCGAGAGGTCCTTGACCTTGAACGGCGGACGCTCGGTGGATGGCGTGGTGCGGTCAGGCATGACTGCGGACATGATCGGTCCTTGAATGCGTGGCAAACGGGGCGGCTCAACCGCGGGGGCGAGGCGCGACTCAGGGAAAGATAACAGCGGGGCGGGCGCCGATCGGGGCGGCCGCAGGCCGCCGAGAGGAAGGGAGAGATCGCGCGGTGATGGGGCGGCCGCAGGCCGCCGAGAGGAAGGGAGAGATCGCGCGGTGAGGGGGCGGCCGCAGGCCGCTTCGAGGAAGGGAGACATCGCGCGGCGAGGGGGCGGCCGCAGGCCGCCCGTACACGGGCCTGGGGAGATCAAGCAGCTGGGTGAATTCCTGATCGGGGCAGGCGTTGCGCATGCCAAGCCACAGCGGGGTTGGCCTCGATATAGCGACGCACGCGCTCAAAATGCCGCTGGCCGCGGATGATCGAGTCATGAAAGCTGCGATGCCAGACTTCGTAGGTGGGAGGAGAGGGAAGCCGGCGGACGCGGCTCGTCACAGCGGCCTTGAATCCATTCATCATTGCGGTGAGCGACGTGGTGCAGTGCACCCGATCATCGTCGTTGAGACCAACGAGGGCATGAAAGTGATCGGGCATGACGATGAAGGCATCCAGCGACACGTCGTGCCGAAGTTGAGCCGTCCGCTGCCACTCAGCCGCAACAATCTCACCGATTGCCGAGTGTTGGACACCGCAAGATGTCAGCGTGCCGAAGAACGGCTGGTGGCCCTTCGCATTAATCGTCACGAAGTACCACTGGCGTGTTGAATAATCGAAACCTCTGAGACGAGGGCTGGTACGGCCTCGGCGGGTGAGGGTGCGAATTGGCATCCCCTACGATCACACAGGACATCGCGAACTTCGTCATCTGAAAAACGGCTGACCCATCATTCGAACTCGCCTCAATTTCCGATCTCCCCAGGCTCGTGTACGGGCGGCCTGCGGCCGCCCCCTCGCCACGCGATCTCACCTGCGAGAGAAGGCGGCCTGCGGCCGCCCCCTCGCCACGCGATCTCACCTGCGAGAGAAGGCGGCCTGCGGCCGCCCCCTCACCGCGCGATCTCACCTGCTCATTGCTGCGCCAGCGGCCGTCTCCAGGGCATCGCAATGCAAAAAGGGGCGGCTTGCAGCCGCCCCCTTGGCCATGAAGGCATTGCACCGAAGCTCAGTATTTCGATCCCGTGCACAGCGGCACAGCCGGGTTCCAGTTGGCGAACATGCCCGCCGGATTGTGCGCCCAGGGCCAGATGTGGAACATCCAACCGCCGAATCGCGACCACTGGAACGGAATTGCGGGATCGATGGCGAGCCCGAGGTCCGCGGAGGTGGGGGGCGGATCGAGCGAATCCCACAAGGCGAAGGGAACGAAGTAATCGAACGCCGCGAGCCTTGCGAATTCGGGATCGCCGCCGGGCTCGACCGAGTGGCCATTCTTCGGCGCGTAGACCAGGAGCTCGGGATCGAGGAAGTCGAGGTGGCGATCCGCAATGCCCGTCGGCGCGCTGGTGGCGGGGTCAATCGGCTTGGCATAGTGGAAACCCATGCCACCCATGGTCGTGTCGGAGACGCAACCGTTGGCCGTCGTCTTCGGCACATCGATGAAGAGTATCGGATACCCGTCGGGCCCTGAGTGGTACTTGGCGGTGGCCGCCCTGAGCTCTCCCAGCTGCGCCAGAAGCTCCGAGTTTCCGCCGTGCCGCGCCGCAGCCATGGTCGGGGCCACTTCGATCCCAGCCGCGCTGCTCTCGGTCGGCATGGGCGCATTTTCCGCGCATGCGCCCATCAGTGCCAGAACTGCCGCGGTTGCTGCCACGGCGCCGAAACCTCGCTTGGTGTGCATCGGAACTGCTCCTTCGAAGGTATGGGGGAAAGTGAGAAAACGCCCGGGGCCCCGAACTTGCCGTATCAGGGCTCGCAGCATTGTTTGACGGCTCTCGCCGCCAGTCGTACGTTGACCATAGGATCGGCCCGTCTGCTGGCCGTCCGTCAGCCGTCCGCCGCCCGTCACGCCATCCCAGACGACCCGATTCGAGCCGGACCGCCGCACGGCCAGCCCTCGCGACAGGGCCATCCTGCTGATCACCGAGGTTGCCGATGCTCCGCCTTCGCACGTTGGGGCGACTGGAACTGGACGGTGCTCCAGCGCCGACCGCCCGGGCCCTGCTGCAAGGACCCAAGCGCCTGGGGCTCCTGGCCTATCTCGCGTGCGCCCAGCCCGCGGGCCTCAAGCGCCGCGATACGCTGCTCGCGCTCTTCTGGCCAGAGCTCGACGACAGCCGCGCCCGCCATGCATTGCGCAATACCTTGCACTCCCTGCGGTCTACCCTCGGCGCGGATCTCTTCTCCTCTGCCGGCGCCGAGGCCGTCGGAATCCCTGACGGCATGCTCACATGCGACGCCGCGGAGTTCGAGCGGGCCCTGGCTGAGGACCGGCTCGAGGATGCGGTCGCGCTCTATGAGGGGGACTTCCTCGCCGACTTCTTCGTGCCGGATTCGCACGAATTCGAGGAATGGATGGAGGGGGAGCGACAGCGCCTGCGGCGCGCACATCACCAGGCGCTCGAGCGGCTGGCCGAGGCGGCCGGTGAGCGGCAGGACTGGACCCAGGCAGTCGAGTGGTGGCGTCAGGTCGCGGAAGTCCAACCCCAGAATGGCCGCCTGACCCGTCGCCTGATGGAGGCGATGGTGGCGGGTGGTGACCGGGCCGGAGCCTTGAATCAGGCTCAGCATCACGCCGAGGTGCTGCGACAGGAGTTCGATGCCGACCCCGACCCGGAGGTACGCGAGCTGGCCGAGCGGATCCGTGCGGGGGAAGCCACATCGGCAGGGAGATCGTCGCCGGTCCCCCCAGCGGTGAGCGAAGGCGAGAGCAATGATGTGATCGCAAGGCCGACAGGTGGACAGGCGGACAGTAATCGTCAGTCGTCAGTCATCGGCGCCGCCGTGTCCATGACGCCGGAGGCAGGTGTCCCGGTCGCCCGCCGTCCCGCGCCACGGTGGGCCCGCGCGCTCGGCGCAGCAGCGGCGCTGCTCCTGTTCGGTACCGTGGCGTGGGTGTCGGTGCTCCGGTTCAGGCAGAGCGACGTGGTGTCAAGCATCGCCGTCCTCCCGCTGGCCAACCTCACGGGTGATCCGAACAAGCAATACTTCGTGGCAGGGATGCACGACGCACTGATCTCGGAGCTGGCCCGGATCCAGTCGCTGACGGTGCTGTCCCGCCAGTCGGTGCTGCGATACGACGGCAGTGACGTACCCCTCTCGCGTGTGGCGCGGGAGCTCGGCGTCGACGCCATCGCCGAAGGCGCCGTCTTTGAGAGCGGCGACAGCGTCCGCATCAGCGTGCAGCTTGTCCGCGTGCACCCGGAAGCGCACCTGCTGTCGGCTTCGTTCACCGGCCCGCTGGACCATGCGATGTCGCTCCAGGGCGAGGTGGCCCGTGCCGTGGCCGGCGCGGTGCGGGCGCAGTTGAGGCCGGAGGTGCAGGCGCGGATGGAGCGGAGCCGGGCCCTGGATCCGGCCGCCCAGGAGGCCTACCTCTCGGGGCTGTATCACCTGGAGCGCGGCTCGTACGGCGAGGTCATCCCGCGGAGCGAGATGGAGAACCACCAGCAGCAGGCGATAGCGGACCTGGAGCGCGCGGTCGCGCTCGATTCCGCCTGGGCCGCCGCGTACGGGAAGCTGGCGCTCGCCTACCACTGGGCGGCGAGCAGCGGTGGCCATGCGGATGCGGATACCTATTACCCGAAGGCCAGGGCCGCGGCACTGCGGGCGATTGCGCTCGACAGCACCGAAGCGCAGGCCTACGCGTCCCTGGGATTTGTTCTGTACCGGTATGACTGGGACTGGGCAGGAGCGGAGCGGGCCATCCGGCGGGCAATTGAACTGGATCCCAACTCGCACCACTGGATCTATGCGCTCTACCTCTCGGCCGCAGGACGCCACGACGAGGCGATCGCGCAGTACCACATGGCGGAGGAGCGTGATCCGCTCTCCGACCTCCTCAAGGCACAGGTGGCCTCCGAGTATGCCTGCGCCGGCCGGTATGAAGAGGCGATCACGCAGGTGCGTCAACTTCACGCCCGCGCGCGTGTGGCCGCTCCGGCCGGCTTGCCCGGTGACTCGCTCTGGTTGCTGCGGGCAAACTCGTCGCTGTTCGCGCTGGCGGGGATGCCCGACAGCGCCGTCAATTCGGCCGAGCGGCTCCTCGCCGCCACTGATACGCTCAGCTCAGGGGACCACCTGGCGTTTGCGTATGCGATGGCTGGACAGCGGGACGAGGCACGTGCGCTGTTCGAGCGGGTACGCGCGATGGGTACAACTGATGATCAGGCGTGGCAAGCACCGGAGATCTACGCCGCGATGGGTGACACCGCGAATGCGGTGGCCGCTGCAGAAGGGCTCTTCCAGCGGCTCGGACGAGACGTCACGCATGTGCGATGCTGGCCGATGTTCACGATCCTGCGCGGCGCCTCGCAGGTCGAGGCGTTGCTGGAGCCGATCGGGTTTCCGCAGTAGGGTCACGGGTCGCGGGTCGCGGATGACGGGTCGCGAGCGAGGGCATCGAGGCGCGAGGGGGCGGCCGCAGGCCGCCCTTACACGGTCCTTGAAAGATCACTTTTGCCAGAGATTGTTGTCGGGATCCACATCC
>DAIMFY010000052.1:0-10507 GCA_036724295.1 Gemmatimonadales bacterium
CCCACGAAGAACAGCGGGATGAAGAACACGCCGATCAGCGTGGCGGCGAGCATGCCGAACACCACGCTCACGCCGAGCGAGTGCCGGCTGAGCGCGCCGGCGCCGCTGGCGGTGAGCAGCGGCGACACGCCGAGGATGAAGGCGAACGAGGTCATGAGGATGGGGCGGAATCGTTCGCGGGCCGCCTCGACGGCGGCCTCGACGATGGTGCGTCCCTGGCGCCGCAGCTCCGAGGCAAATTCCACGATCAGGATCGCGTTCTTGGCGGCGAGGCCGATCACCGCGATGAGCCCGACCTGGAAGTAGATGTCGTTCGACATGCCGCTGATCCAGACAGCGAGCAGAGCGCCGAAGACCCCGAATGGCAGGCCGAACATGACGGCGAACGGAATGGACCAGCTCTCGTACTGGGCCGCGAGCACCAGGAACATCATGACGAGTCCGAGCGCTATCACCACGCCGGCGGCACCCTGGGACACCTTCTCCTGGTATGACTGGCCGCTGTAGGCGTAGCCGACGCCCTGGCTGGCGTACTTGGTACTGATGAGCTGCTCGACCGCGTCGAGCGCTTCACCGGAACTGTGGCCGGGGGCCACCGAGGCGGAGATCATCGCCGACGGGAAGCCGTTGAACCGGGTGAGGACGTTGGGCGCCCCGCGGATGGAGGTCTGCACCAGGGCGGACAGCGGGACCATGTCGCCGTGATCGCTGCGCACATAGTAGCGGCCGATGTCCGTGGGGCTCAGGCGGAACTCGGGCTTGGCCTGCGCCTGCACCCGGTAGGTGCGGCCGTAAAGATTGAAATCGTTGATGTACAGCGTCGAGAGCATGGCCTGCAGCGTCGAGAAAATCTCGGCGGTCTGGACACCCCGGCTGCGGGCCGCGTCCTCGTCCACCGTGACATACACCTCCGGCACGTCGGTGCGGATACCGCCGCTGACGGTGGAGAGCGACGGAATCTGCGAGGCATCCTGCACGAATGATCCGACCGACTGGGCGAAGGTGCGAAGATCGGTGCCGGTCCGGTCCTGCAGGTTGATCTCGAGACCGGCGGTAAAGCCGAGCCCCGAAATTTCCGGGAGGTTGAACCCGAAGGACATGGCGTCCTTCAGCCCGAACATGCGGCCGTTCACCCGCTGCAGGATGGCGTCGATCTGGTCCTTCTTGTCCGGCCGCTCGCTCCAGGGCTTGAGCGAGGCGAAGATCGTGGCGCCGTTGGTCTGGTTGGAGCCGGCCAGGATGTCGAGTCCCACGATCGCCACCACGCTGCGGGTGGCGGGCTCCGACATCAGGATCTGCTCCACCTGCTTGACCACCTCGGTGGTCCGCTGCAGCGAGGCCGCGTCGGGCAGGTGGACGCTCACCAGGAAGACGCCCTTGTCCTCGGTCGGGATGAACGAGCCGGGCACCCGCTTGAACAGCACCCCGATCAGCACCAGCATCACGGCGAAGATCGCGAACCAGGCCCGGGGCCGGCCGATGATCCGGCGTGCCGCCGCGATGTACTTGCTGGTGGCGAGCGCAAAGCGTTCGTTGAACCACCGCGCCAGCTTGTTGTCGGTTTCCTCGGGCGCGTGCTGCAGCAGCAGCGAGCAGAGCGCGGGCGTAAGCGTAAGCGCCACGATGCCGGACAGCAGCACAGCGATCACGATGGTCGCGGCGAACTGCTGGAAGAGACTGCCGGTAATGCCGCCCATGAACGCCACCGGCACAAAGACCGAGCAGAGCACCAGCACGATGGCGATCAGCGCGCCGGCGATCTGGTGCATGGCGCGGTTGGTGGCCTCGCGGGGCGGCAAGTGCTCCTGGGCCATGATGCGTTCGACGTTCTCGATCACCACGATGGCGTCATCCACCACGATGCCGATGGCGAGCACCATGCCGAAGAGCGTCAGGGTGTTGACCGAGAAGCCCAGGAACTGGAGCCCCAGGAAGGTGCCGATGATGCTCACCGGCACCGCCAGGACGGGAATCAATGTCGCGCGCCAGCTCTGGAGGAAGACAAACACCACCAGCGTCACCAGCAGCATCGCCTCACCCAGGGTCTTGGCCACCTCGATGATCGATTCGGTGATGAACGGCGTCGTGTCGAACGGCGCAGCCCACGAGACGCCGGGCGGAAAGGACTGGGCCAGCTCGTTCATCCGCTGGTCCACCGCCTTCTTGACCGCGAGGTCGTTGGCACCGGGCCGGCTGTAGACGGCGAACACCGCCGTCTCCTTCCCGTTGATCCGGGTGGCCAGGTCGTATCCCTGTCCGCCCAGCCGGATCGACGCGATGTCTCCGAGGTGCACGATCGAGCCGTCCGGCCGGGCCCGGACCACGATGCTGCCGAATTCCTCCGGCGTACTGAGGCGGCCGCGGGTGGTGACGTTGAGCGTGAGTTCGGTGCCGGGTGGTGCCGGTTCCCGGCCCAGCCGCCCGGCCGGGCGGGTGGCGTTGGCCTGCTGCACCGCCGACGAGACGTCATTCACCGTGATCCCAAGCTGCGCCATCTTGTCGGGATCGAGACTGATCAACATCGAGAATTCGAGGCTGCTGAAGAACTGCGCGTTGCCGACCCCCGGCAGCCGCTTCAGTTCGTTCTCGACATAGAGCTTGCCGTAGTTGGCGAGATAGCCTGCGTCGTAGCGCGGGTCGTCAGACTCGAGCGCGCCGAAGAACAGGGCGTTGGGGTTGGACTTGGTGATGGTGACGCCGTTCTGTCGCACCGACGCCGGCAGCTGTGGCAATGCCAGGTTGATGGCGTTCTGCACGTCCACGGCGGCCAGGTCCTGGTTCCGCGAGATGTCGAACGTGAGCTGCAGGCTCATCACGCCATTGCTGGAATTGGAGGAGCGGTAGTAGAGCAGCCCCTCCAGTCCGTTCAGCTGCTGCTCGATGGGGGCCGCGACCGACGTCGCCACGTCCTGGGCGGTGGCGCCGGGGTAGACCGCAGTGACCTGCACGCCCGGCGGCGTGATGTTGGGGTAGCGGTTCACCGGCAGGCTGCGCAGCGCAAACAGCCCCAGCAGGGTGATCGCAACGGAAATCACGATGGCGAGCACCGGTCGGCGGACGAAGAGATACTCGCCCCGCCGTGCGGTGCCGTTGTCGGGCTGGGTCATCGGGTGCTGTCCGCCAGGGCGACGGGCTTCACCACTGCGCCGGGACGGATCTTCAGGATGCCATCGACCACCACGCGGTCACCCGCCACCAGTCCGCTGTCGATCACCCACTGGTTGCCCACCCAGCCTGCGCCGACGACCGAACGGACCGACACTGAATCGCCCTTGCCTACGACGTAGACACTCTGGCGGCCAAGCTGCTGCATGACCGCGCGCTGGGGCACTACGATGGCGCTGTCCCGCACCAGACCCATTATGCGCACCCGCACGAACTGGCCAGGGAGCAGGAGATGGTTCGGGTTGTCGAACCTGGCCCGGTACTCCTGGGTGCCGGTGGCGGGATCCACCACCGGATTGACGTAGTCGATCTTCCCCTGGCCCGGGAAGGCGGTCCCATCGGCAAAGACTGCCTCGACCCGCGCGGAGCCACCCGGCTGGAGCGCTTGCCTTGTATCGGGATCCCGCCGCCAGGCAAGCTGCTGCTCGCTGGAGGGACTGAAGCTCACGTAGATCGGGTCGAGCACATCGAGCGTGGTCAGTACGTCGCTCGACCCGGTGACTCGCGTTCCCACGTCCAGCAGTGCCCGGCCCACGCGTCCCGAAATCTCCGCCCGCACGGTGCTCTCCGAGAGGTTCTTCCGGGCAGCATCCACCATGGCCTTGGCGGCATCCACCGCGGCCCTGGCCTGTTTCACCGCTGACTCGGCGTTGTCCACGTCCTGCTGTGAGACGGCGTTGTCGGCGAGGAGCGGGCGGAGCCGGCTGGCGTTGCTCTCGGCGTTGGCCAGGCGCGCCTCGGCGTCGGCCGCCTGCGCCTGGGCGTTCCGGAAGTCGGCGTCGTAGGTGGTCGGGTCAATCCGGAACAGCACCTCGCCCGCCTTGACCTGGGACCCCTCCCGGAAGGGCCGGGCGACGATAACGCCGGAGACCTGGGAGCGGACCTGGACTGTGCGATATCCCTGGACCGCGCCGGTGAGCTCAACCCGGTCGGCGATGGGGGCCGGCTCAACGGTGACGACGCTGACTTCGGTCGGCGGCATCGCCGGCGGGGGACCACCTTTGCCGCAGGCTGACAGGGCGAGCAGGGCGAGCAGGGCGGACGGGACGGACAGATCGAAACGCATGGAAGTCCACATTGAAATGACCAAGTTCCAGAAACGCACAAGGGGACAAATATGGACGGGTCGGGGCTGAGATGCACGGGGGGTGGGATGGGCGATGGGTAGGATGGGCGGGATGGGCAGGTCGACGGTCTACGGTCGACGCGTCATTGCGAGGAGGGCCCAACGGGCCTGACGAAGCAATCGAGTAGCCTGGGTCCGGAAGCATGGCGACCCGATTGCTTCGGGCGCTGCGCGCCCTCGCAATGACGCGCGGGAGTAGCCTTGCGCAGCCAGCAGCCAGCAGCCAGCAGCCAGCAGCCAGCAGCCGTTGACCGCCACGCCCATCTCGCCCATCTCGCCCATCCTGCCCATCTTGCCCATCTTGCCTCTCATGCCCGCCCTCCTCATCCGCGCCCTCCGCCACCGCAACTACCGGCTCTTCTTCAGCGGGCAGGGCGTCTCGCTGGTGGGAACGTGGGTCACGCGCATTGCGGTGAGCTGGCTGGTCTATCGGCTCACCGGCTCCGCGCTGCTGCTCGGCGTCGTGGGGTTCGCGGGGCAGATCCCGGCACTGCTGCTGGCGCCGGTGGCAGGGGTACTGGTGGACCGCTGGGACAAGCACAAGATCCTGGTCTGGACCCAGGTGCTCTCGATGCTCCAGTCGCTGGCGCTGGCATTGCTCGCGATTCCCGGCATCATCACCATCACCCAGATCATCCTGCTGCAGCTGTTCCAGGGCGTCATCAAGGCGTTCGACACGCCGGCGCGCCAGGCGTTCGTGGTCGAGATGCTCGACGATCCAGCCGACCTGCCCAACGCGATCGCGCTCAACTCCATGATGGTGAACCTGAGCCGGATGCTGGGGCCGTCGATCGGCGGCGTGCTGATCGCGCTGGTGGGCGAGGGGTGGTGCTTCATGCTGGACGCGGTGAGCTACGTGGCGGTGGTGGCCTCGCTCCTGATGATGCGGCTCGTCACCAGGGCGGCAACGCGCCCCGGGACGACGATGTGGGACGAGCTGCGCGAGGGCTTTTCCTATGTCTCCGGTTTTGCGCCGGCGCGCACGGTGCTGCTCCTGCTGGCGCTCATCGCGACGATGGGCACCCCCTACACCGTGCTGATGCCGGCCATCGCCAAGCTGCAGCTGCACGGCGGGCCGCATACCTATGGTACGCTGATGACGGCCTCGGGCGTGGGTGCACTGCTGGGCGCCGGCTATCTCGCCGCGCGTCCGTCCATCCACGGACTCTGGCGGCTCATGGCGCGCTCGGCTGCGCTCTTCGGCGCGGGGCTCGTGGCCTTTGCACTCTCGCGGTCGCTGGTGCTGTCGCTGGTGATCCTGGCGTTCGTGGGTGCGGGGATGATGATGTCCATGGCGGCTGTCAACACGGTGCTGCAGACGATCGTGGAGCAGCGGCTCCGCGGACGGGTCATGGCATTCTACGCCATGGCGTTCCTCGGGACGGCACCGATCGGCAGCCTCATCGGCGGTGTCGTGGCCGATCACATCGGTGCGCCGAAAACGATCCTGCTCGGTGGCGTGGTGTGCGTACTGGGTGCAGGAGTATTCCGGCTGGCGATTCCCGGGCTACGGGCGCAGATTCGGGAGGTGTATGAGGCGAGAGGAGTCGGTTAGACGGCTGGTCGACGGTCGACGGTCGACGGTCAACGGTCAACGGTCAACGCGTCATTGCGAGCACCTGCAGGGTGCGAAGCAATCGGGTCGCCGCTCTCTTTTGCAAGACCACAAACAATTTGTTGATGTTTGCCGTGCAAACCAATGATTGATGATGAAGCGGAGGCCTCCGCGTTCCCTCGGCGTCCTCCGCGTCTCTGCGATGAAAGAGACCGACCCAGCAGCCCTCAACTGTCGTACGGGCAGAGCCATGGCTCTGCCCCGACACAACTTTCGACCCATAATCCATGACTGAACTCACTCTCGATGCGCCCGACGGCACCTGCCGGACCTTCGTATATCACCCCGATGGCACCGGGCCGTGGCCAGCGGTGCTCATGTACATGGACGGCATCGGTGTGCGGCCGGCGCTGCTGGAAGTGGCCGAGCGGCTGGCGTCGTACGGCTATTACGTCCTGCTGCCCGATCTCTTCTATCGGTCGGGGCCGTATGAGCCGATGAATGCGAAGACCATCTTCACCGATCCCGAGGAACGGAAGGTGCTGATGGAAAAGTTCATGTCGCTGGCGACACCGGCCAATGTCATGGCGGACACGCGGGTGTTCCTTGATCATCTGAAGAAGCAGCCGGAGGTGAAGCCGGGTCCGGTCGCCGTCACCGGGTACTGCATGGGCGGGCGGATGGCGCTGATCGCAGCCGGCACCTATCCCGGTCAGGTCGTGGCATGCGCGGCGTTTCACCCGGGCGGGCTGGCAACCGACAAGCCCGACAGCCCCCACCTGCTCGCGCCGAAGATGAAGGCGAGGGTGTATGTCGCCGGAGCAACGGATGACGCGTCGTTCCCGGAGGAGCAGAAGGAGCGGCTGGACCGGGCGCTCACCGAGGCGGGGGTACAGCATGAGATAGAGACCTACCCCGCCAGGCATGGCTGGGTGTTTCGAGACACGCTCACCTATGATCCGGCCGCATGCGAGCGACACTGGGAAAGCCTGGTGCGGCTGCTGGGGGAGACGTTCGCTTAGTCAACGGTCAACGGTCGACGGTCGACGGGTCGAGAAAAAGGGCGCGTCATTGCGAGGCCCGAAGGGCCGAAGCAATCGGGTTGCCAGCATCTCGATCCAGGCCACCCGATTGCCTCGTCGCACGCTTCGCTTGCTCCTCGCAATGACACTGCGGGCCTCGCGACCCGCGACCCTCGACCAACCAGGGAGCCCCGATGGGCGACGATCTCCAGGCCTCGAACGTCAACCGCGCGTATTCGCTTGCCGCGACGAGCATCGCGATCTTCACCTTCGTCCTGATCTTTCTCTATCCCAAGTACATCACCGGCGATGCCGACGCCTTGCTCTTCCAGGCAACGCTGATCGTGCTCGGCGTCGCCGCGTTCGCCTTCGTGTTCGCAAGTCTCTCATATTATGGAGCGTCACTCGACCGGCTCGACGCCGATGACCGCACCCGCTACTCCCGCCGAGGCGACCGCTTCTGGCTGGTGGGGTACACGCTGCTGTTCCTCGATCCCAGCCTGATTCTCTTTTCCGTCGGACTTGTCGGCGTGGGTGCCGTCTGGCTGGTGCTGTGGCTGGTCTACCTGGTGTTCGTGGTTCGGTTGTTTCCGAGGGTGCAGACGGCTGGACGGGCGGACGGGTAGCCTGCATCGGGCTGACCGCGACTCGATTGCTTCGTCAGTGCCTACGGCACTTCCTCGCAATGACGCGCCATGGCGACCTTCGTCTTCCCGTCTTCCCGTCTTCCCGTCTTCCCGTCTTCCCGTCTTCCCGACGCCTACCCCGCCACCACAACCACCACCCGCGTTCCCCGTCCCGGTGTCGCCTCCACCGTCAGCGTTCCGCCCGCGGTGCGGGCGCGCTCGCGCATCCCGGCAATGCCCCAGTGGCCCCGCGCCGCCGCTGCCTCGAGCATTTCCGGCGTAGCTCCGCATCCATCATCGTGGATTTCCAGCCGCACATGATGCGAGTCATAGTGCAGCCCCACCTTGATGGTGGTGGCCTTCGAGTGCGCCAGTGCGTTGACCACCGCTTCCCTGGCAATGCGGAGGCACGCGGTGGCGACATTTGGCGAAAGCGCGCGGGGGGTTCCGGTCACCTGATGCTCGATCACGATGCCGTGCGGGTTGGGCAGGGCCGAGCTTGCTGCCTCGAGGGCTTCACCGAGGTCGGCATTGACCAGCCCGGGTTGGCGCATGTCCCACACCATCTCGCGCGCCTCGCGCAGCGTGCGATCCGCACTCTGCAGAATTCCCGAAAGCTTTCCGGCGAGCGGCGCTGACGATTTCTCCAGCGTGCTGCGGACGCCATCGAGCTGCAGCGTGATCCCGGTGAAGCCCTGCAGCAGGGTGTCGTGCAGCTCGCGCGCCAGCCGGGTGCGTTCGGCGAGCATGGCATCGAAGCGGACGCCGGCCACGGCCAGTGCACGGCGGGCCCGGTTGCGGTGGATCGCAAGCGCGATCGCCGCGCCCGCGCCGGCGGCAGCGAGCACCCAGAGCGTCCTGAACCACCAGCTCTCCTCCCATCCTGCCAGCACCCGGAACGACAGCGTTGCCTCGGCGAGGCCGGCAACGCCCGCCTCATTCCACGCCCGGGCCCGGAAGTGGTAACGGCCAGGCGGCAGCTGATCGTACACCGCCTGATATGGTGGCGTGGCCCGCACCCAGTGCTCGTCATAACCCTCGAGCTGGTATTCCACTCGCATCCGCTCCGCCACGCCCAGGTCGGGTGCCGAGATCCTGATGCGCAGCTGCCGAGGGTGCGGACGCAGCGATCCGCCGTCGTGCAGGCCTGTCACCGAATCGGCGAGTGTCACCTGCTCGATCCGCATCGTTGGTGCGACCGGGTTGTGCGGTGCGCGGGGTCCGTCGGCCACTGCCAGCCCACCGCGGGTCAGGATCCAGACCCGTCCATCGGGTCCGGCCAGCATGCTGCGGCGCACTGGTCCCGGGGTGCTCGGTGTCGCGATCCCGTCGAGGGCGTCGAGAATCACCGGCGTGACGGGTGCCCGGTCCCCATCAGCTGCGCGGTGCAGGTCACGGAGCGGCACACGCGCGATCCCTGCAGGACTCGCGAACCAGAGTTGTCCTCGGCTCACGGCCAGCGAGACGCCGCCCGCGAACATTCTTGCGAGTGAGGGTACCGATACTTCCACCGCGGTATTGTCGACGATGCGATAGAGGGCATGGTCAGTTGCGACCCACAGCGTATCGCCTCCCTCCGGCGTGATCGTGACTGGACGCGTGGCGCTGGCGCCAGGCAACAGCACTTCGGCGACAATGGAGTCGCGTGAGACCGCGAAGAGCACCGCCCGCTCGGCCGATCCGATCCAGACTCGTCCAAGACTGTCCTGGCCGCTGGTGCCGGGCCGCTCGGCCCCCGGCAGCGAAAGTGGCTCATAACGTCCGTGATCGAGCCGCCCGAACTCCTTGCCGAGCGGATCGACCCAGAGGGTTCCATCATGGTCAACCAGTCCAGTCAGAACGCGGCCTGGTGGCAGACCCTGACGCGGGCCAAAGAACTGCTCACCGCGCTTGCCACGGTAGACGACTCCGCCATCGAGCGGTGCGAGCCAGAGGCCACCGGAGGGAGACGCGGCAATCACCGTCTGCGGTCGACCATCGGACAGCGCGATGGTATCCACCTCCACGGGGCCCGGCTGATGATCGATGAGGCCGCCTGACAAGTGGATGAGGAGTTCGCTGTCACCGGAGGAAAGCCAGATGGCTCCCTGCCGGTCCACCGCAAACGTCGCCAGCGGCGTGGAGATGGATGGCGCGACGTAGGTGAGTTCGCCCGGCCGCAGCCGGTCGAGCCCGGCATCGGTCGCCACCCAGACGGTGCCCTCGACGCCGGCGTAGAGCGATGATGTGATGTTGCTCGACAGCCCATTGGCGGCGGAGAATTGCTCTACCTGGCCGTGCCGCCATCGGAGCACGCCGTAGGCGTTGGTCGGAATCCAGACGGAGCCGTCGGGTCCTTCCATCACGCTTCGCGCCATGGGGCGGATGTCGCTGTTCGGCAGTGTCACCGGTGACCAGACGCCATCGCGTAACCGGCCCACGCCGAAGTACTCGGAATTCGTGCCGATGGTCCACACCGTGCCGTCCGAACTCTGCAGCGCCACGCGGAGCCAGCCACTGCCAAACTGCTCCACGGAATCGCCGTTGACGTGCCAGATGCCCTGGCGCCTGGTGCCGATCCAGACCCCGGTTCCGGAATCGGGTTCGAGACCGGTCATGCCCGTATCGGGCACCCCAGCTGGTAATGGTGCTGGCTCCCAGTGTCCGTTGCGGATGATCTCGAGCCGCCCGTGCGAACCCCACAGCCGGCCGAGGCGGTCCTTCATGACCAGGCCGTCGCGGCCCGACCCCACCGGCAGTTCGACCCGAAATTTTCCATCACGGTAGGTGAGCACCAGTCCATCGGGACCGAGTATCCACATCGTGCCCGAGGCATCGGTCCGCATGGGCACGTAACAACATCCGGTCACGCCCTTGAGCACCGGCACGTTGGTGGAGTCGAACATGGTGAACCCGGTACCGTCGAACCGGACCAGCGCCTCGGGAGCGCCCAGCCAGAGGAAGCCGTCGTTGCTGCGCACCATCCCCTCTCCTGCGAGAGGCGGCAGGGTGGTATCGCCTATCCAGGCGGTGT
>DAIMFY010000053.1:0-10418 GCA_036724295.1 Gemmatimonadales bacterium
TGTCGTCGCCGACTTGACCGAGACCTGCTGACCGAGAATCGCGCGCAACGCCAAATCGAAGCCGTCGAACGCACCGGGCACCCGCAGTCCCGGCCGCTGCCGCACCGACTTGGAGAGGAGAGGATCGCGGGCCAGTTGCGCCCCGATCACATCGGGTCGCGCGCTGAGATCGAACAGGTTCCGGAGCCGGCCAAGCAAGGCTGGCAGCACCGGCGTGAGCGCGTGCGGAAATTCGGCCAGCAGTGCGCGCTGCTTCGGCGCGTGCCGCACTCGCACCCATCCGGTATGCGCGCCCAGGCGGACCGTGCGCAGGTACACGTTGCCCTCGACGCTCTCCACTCCCTTGAGCGCCCGTGCGCCGAGGAAGTCGAGCAGGCCGGCCCAGTCGAACGGCGGGCGATAACCAAGCTGCAGCGTGATCGATGCCGCCGGCGCCGGCGCCGCCGTTCCGTTCGTCGCCTTGCGAAGCCGCGTGGGCGGCATCCCGTAGCGTCGACTGAACGCATCATTGAAGCGGCGAAGGCTGGCGAAGCCGCTGGCGAAGGCGACCTCGGTGACCGACAGTGCGGTTTCGGTGAGGAGCTGCTTGGCGAGCAGGAGTCGCCGGGTCTGCAGCAGCTCGATGGGCGAGACGCCAAGCTCCTGCTGGAGGATGCGCCGAATCTGCCGTGAGCTCCAGCCAAACTGTTCCGCTATTCTCTCGAGTCCGGCCCCGCCGTCGAGCATGCCTTCATCGATCCGCTGGACGATCATCCCTGCGATCCGGTGCGCCCCGTCCACCGGCGCGAGGCCCGGTGCCAACTCCGGCCTGCAACGGAGGCAGGGACGGAAATGCGCCTTCTCCGCCGCCTCGGCGCTGTCAAAGAACCTGCAGTTGGCCGACTTGGGAGTCCGTGCCGGGCAGACCGGACGGCAGTAGATACCGGTGGAGGTCACACCAATGAAGAACACGCCGTCAAACCGGGGATCGCGGGAGGCGTACGCACTGTACAGCTGGGCATCGTCGATCATGAACCCAATCTAGCGGTTGGGCCCGCGAAGACTAGCCATTTTCGGACGGGATAGGACGGACGTCGTCATGCACACGTCGCACGACGCACGGGCTCATGGCTTCCGCTCCAGCGCCTCCCTGACTGCCGTGACGAACTCATCCAGCGTAAACGGCTTGCGGAGCGTGACGACCTCGGGTGTGGGAGGCTCGCCGCTCAGCCCGTCACTGCCTGATACGCGAAGGATGGGAAGGTTTGGATGGTGCTCGCGCAACTTGGCGATGAGGACCCGGCCCGTCATCCGCGGCATCCGGCTATCGGTGACGACCAGGTCGAAGGCGGGATCGGCGAGGCGAGCCAGTTCCCACCCCTGCTCACCATCGTCCGCCACGACCGGATCGGCACCGAGCAGGCGCACGAAGCGGGCGAGCACCCGGCGGACGTCGGGCTCGTCTTCGACTATGAGGAAGCGGGAACGGCCTGGCGCGGGCATGGGGGAGCTCCCTGGCTGGGCTCCCTCCAGCATACGGCTTCCTGTCCGATTGCGCCAGACGTGCAACGACTGGCATGGGGGAAACTACGGACGCGGGACGCGCGACATCTGGCGTTCAGCGCTTACTGCGTGGCGCGCCACACCTGGTTCTCCCGGTCCACGTCCGGGAACCAGGACTCCGGATCGATCTCGACTCGCGTCACGCGCGGCTGCGCCGCGACGCTGATCGTGGTGCGGCGTGCGCCGTCCAGCCAGACCGAGGCTGGCAGGTCGATGACCTGCACACTGCTGTCGACGCGCGTCACTGCGAGGTGCACCGGCATGATGGCGAGTCCGCGGTCGCTCAGCGCAACAGTCACGGAGTCACCAGCGGTGCTCACGGAATCGATGGCCTGGTCCAGGGACCACCCGTGCTCGAACCAGCTGTTCCAGAACCACGAAAGGTCGCGATCAGCCGCCTGGCTCATGGTGTTGAAGAAGTCGAACGGCTCGGGGTGGCGGCCGATCCAGCGGCGGCCATACTCGACCAGGCCCTTGTGAAAGCGCTCCGGGCCCATCACCCCGCGCAGCGCAGCGAGCACCTGCGCCGTCTTGTTGTAGTACATCACCAGGTACAGGTCCGACGGAAAGTGATCGCCGGGCAGCGAGAGTGGCATGTCGTGTCCGGCCCGCGCCGCCTCGAGGTAGGACGCACGCTGGCCTTCCTCCGAGTCATTGCCCCGCCCGCCCGTCCTCGGCGCGCCGTAGAGCACGCGCATGCCTTGCGCCACGTCGAACTGGGTCAGCCCCTCATCCATCCACGGGTGCCGAGTCTCGTTGGAGCCCACCTGCATCGGGAACCACATGTGCCCCGTCTCGTGCATGAGGTCACCAGCCAGCGACAGGGTATCGGCCCACGGCTGCATCAGCGTCATCATCGGGTATTCCATGCCGCCGCCGGTGAGCACGCCCTCCATGGAACTCATCTGGGGCCACGGGTAGGGCCAGAGCCAGGTCGACATCTGCTCGATCGCATCCCGGGTGAAGCGCGCACCGCCAACGGCCCACGCCGCTGCCGGCTGGTGCAGCCGGAAGTAACTGTTGATGTCGACCGTGTCCGGAGCGCTCCTGCCCGCGTGGCGCACCAGCGCGCGAGTCGCATCCCAGGCGTACTCATCGCTGGCGCCCCACGCGAAGTCGCGCACGTCATCCGCCGTGTAATGCCACGTCACGGTGCCGCCCTGACCTGCAAGCACGCTCCCCACCTGGCTGCCCGGTGTCAGGATCCGGATGACGCGACCGGTCCGGCGCGCCATGACGAGGCTGTCGCGCGCGCTCCTGGTGAGCACGGCATCCGCGTTTCGCAGCGTGCCCGTCGCTCCGACCACCCATCCCCGCGGCACAGTGACGCTCACGTCGTACTCGGCCGGTTCCATGTAGAACTCGGCCTGGAGCAGGTAGGGATCTGCCACCCACCCGTTGACGTCGTCATACACCGCGATCTGCGGGTACCAGTAGCCCATGAAGTAGACATCGCCTTCCCTGCCCTCACGCCCGTCGGACGGTGTTTCCGGCACTTCATACGACCATGCGCAGTCGAAGGCGAGGCTGTCGCCCGGCGCGAGCGGGTGCGCGAGCAGCAGCCACATGACCGTGCCGATGACCTGGTACTGCGGCCCCGCCGGAGAGGGTTCCTGCCGCCGACGGCGGGCGCGGAGCGTCACGGCCTCGCCATCGATCGTCATCGCACCGAGCGTGACACCGCCGGTGACCGGCGCGGGATCGCGGCGCGGCGCGCCGGGCGCAAAGACGTTCTGGCGAAGGTGCACCGCGACGCGCCGCAGCGTGTCGGGTGAGTGATTCAGGTAGGTGACGTGCTCCTGGCCGCTGACGCGATGGGTCGCGACGTCGAGCGACGCCGCGATGCGATAGCGTGCATGCTGGACCCAGTTGCGCGCGCCCGGCATTCCGCTCCGGGTGCGCGTGCCCCGTGCCACGGCCCTGCTGAATTCGGCGGTTTCGATCAGTGGCCCCGGAAGTGGCCGTCCCTGCTCGACCGTCGAGGCGGGATCGACACTCGGCGCGGCCACCGACTGGGCTGCCGCCGCCGCCGGGAGCAGGAGCAGCACGCTGGCCACCGTGAGCAGGACCCGGCGCTCGGCGCGCAAGGCGAAGCGCTCAGCCATGGATCTCTCCGTCGAGTACGGCGCGCACCTTCCGCGCAAGGCCGTCACCGCTGAACGGCTTCTGCAGGAACGCCGTGCCCGGCTCGGACACGCCGCGCTGCATGATGGCATCGTCGGTGTAGCCCGACATGAACAGCACTCGAACATCAGGCCGCTTCTGGCGGATGCGGCCAACCATTTCCCGGCCGCTCAGCCCGGGCATTACCATGTCGGTTGCGATGAGATCGATCTCCCCTGGGTGCCCGGCGGCATAGGCGATCGCCTCTTCCGGTCCGGGCATGCCGATGACGGTGTATCCTGCGCGACTCAGGATCTGGCAGCCGACCTTGAGCAGCGATGGTTCGTCTTCCACGAAGAGGATGCTTTCGCGTGCGCTACCGCGCGCGGGTGCAGCGGCGGCGGCTTCCACCGCCGTGACCGGGGTTTCCACTCTGGGGAGGTAGACCTTGAACGTGGCACCGTGGCCAGGCTCGCTGTACACCAGCACCGAGCCGCCGTTCTGCTGCACGATACCATAGACGGTGGACAGCCCGAGGCCAGTGCCTTCGCCCGCCGGCTTGGTGGTGTAGAACGGTTCGAAGATCCGGGCCTGCTGGTCCCCGGGTATGCCGATGCCGACATCGCTCACCGCCAGCATCACGTACCGTCCTGCGGGCAGCAGCTTGTTGCCACGATGGTGCAGCTCGTCCAGTTCGACCTCTGCCGTCTCGATGGTGAGGCGCCCGCCGTCGGGCATCGCATCGCGCGCGTTCACGGCGAGGTTCATGACGATCTGCTCCAGATGTCCCGGGTCCATGCGGACACGGCCCACGTCGGGAGTGAGCCGGGTCTCGATCACGATGTCCTCGCCAATGATGCGCTCGAGCATCTTCCGCACGCCGGCGATGACGCTATTGATGTCGAGGACCTGACGCTCGGCCACCTGGGGGCGGCTGAACATCAGCAGCTGGCGGGTGAGCGCGGCACCGCGCATTCCCGCATCGCGCACCTCCTCGATGTCGGGCCGCCGGGGATCTTCCTCCGGCATGTCCTCGAGCACCAGGTTCGAGTAGCCCAGGACCGCCGAGAGAATGTTGTTGAAGTCGTGGGCAATTCCACCTGCGAGCCGGCCCACCGCTTCCATCTTCTGCGACTGGCGGAGCCGAGCCTCGAGCCGGTTCCGCTCCGAAATGTCGGTGACCAGCACCAGTTCCGCTTCCACACCCTTGAAGGTGACGGGCCGCCCCCGGATCTCGACGTCCAAGAGGGTGCCATCCCGGGCGATATGCCGCCAGTAGGAGACATCCTGCCGGGCATCGAAATCGGTGCGCACCACCTGTTCGAGGACCTCGACATCCTGCGATGGCCGGATGTCCCGGATGGTCATGCGGGTGAACTCCTCCTGGGAGTAGCCATAACGGGTCACCGCTGCGGCGTTGACGGCGAGGAACTGGAGCGTCTTGCGGTCGAAGACCCAGATCGGGCTGGGATTGAGGTCGAACAGCATGCGGTACTGCTTCTCGGAGAGTCGAAGCCGCTCCTGCGCATCCTTCACGCGGTCGACCATGGTGTCGAACGCATCGGAGAGCCGGGTGAGCTCGTCTCCCGTCCGGCCGACGGCGGGAGTCTCGCCGTCGCGGCGTGCCACCTGCTCCGCTTCGTCGGTCAGGCGCCCGAGTGGCAGGGTCAGCTGTCGGCTCATGAACCAGCCGAGGAGGGTGCCGGCCAGCAGCACCAGCGCTGCGATCCCGGCCATCTCACGCATGAGTGGCCTGGATCCACCCATGACTTCGTCACTGGAGAATTCGGTGCCCATCAACCAGGGCGCATTCGCCGCGCGGGCCACCGCACCCAGGCGCAACGCGCCGGCGCGGCGATACGTTCCGTTGCGGATGGTATCGCGGATGAGCGCCGACTCGGCCGGCGCGCTCATGTCCGCCCACATGGTGCCGTCGATGTTCCCGACGTAGATCCGGGCGTCGCTGCCCAGCATGGCGGCGATGGCCCGCGCGCCGCTGCCGGCGTCGATCACGCGCCGCACCACCAGGTGCCACGGCGCACCACGCGGGCGACTGATCGGTGCGCTGATCTCATAGTAGGCCAGTCGCCCGTCGGAGAAGATCGGGCTCAGGGCCGCCGAATCGGGAAGCGGCGGCGCCAGCGCCGCAGCGGCGATGTCAACGCGTGTGGTCGGGCGCAAGCTCATTTGTATGGCCCCCGACGCATCGCGGATTTCCACCGCATTGCCCGGCGTAGTGTCACGCCCGAAGAGAGCCAGCTCCTCCACCACTGCTGCCACCGCAGCGGTATCGCCGTTGGCGAAGCGCCGGACCGCCGGGCTCTCGGCCTTGGCCTTCAGTTGGACCTTGGCCGTCGCAAGCTGCTGGGAAATGGCTGTCGCCAGCTGGTTGGCCGCGCTGGCAAGCCGCTCGGAGGCCGCCGTGTACGCGGCGTGTGACGCCACGCGATAGCTGAGTGCCCCGAAAATCACGATCACGACCAGGAGGACACACCCGATCAGCAGTGGCAGGCGGACATTCAGGGAGAGTCGCGGAGCCGACTGTGGCATGGGGCTTCCGTCACCAGAAATGAGGAGCACGCGACCGGCATCGATGGACCAGGCCGCGCACCCAGCTTTTCGCATTCAGGGGAACACCTCCGAATCTGGGCATGAAGGGATGGATTCAGCAACCCTCGCGTCCGGCGCGCCAATCCCGAGGTGCGCTGCCTTGCATCCAGCCTCGTGCATGGCACCTTTCGCGCATGAACCAGTCTCCCGTGACACCGCCGACGCTGGTGCGACGCGCTGCCCGCTGCTTCTGGCGGGCGCTCCGGTTGCGCTGTCCCAACTGCGGTGGGGGTGGATTGTGGCTCAGCTGGTTCCGGATGCGGGAGGCCTGCCCTACGTGCGGTATTCATCTGGAGCGGGGCGAGCACGGGTATGTCGTGGGGGCCTACATGTTCAATATCGTGGCGTCGGAGCTCGTCTTCGCCGCACTGCTCCTGGCGGTGATGTTCTGGACCTGGCCCGCGCCGCCCTGGCGCCTGCTGCAATGGGGCGGCGCGGCGCTGATGCTGCTGCTGCCCGCGCTCTTCTATCCCTTCTCGAAGACAGTCTTCCTGGCGTTTGATCTCCTCTTCCGCCCGCAGGGGTTCGAGGAGGATGACGCGCTCAGGGGACCGGGCAATCGACGCTAGAAGCTCAGCGCCTGGCGCCCAGCAGCAACGACATCGGCATCCCGAGCATGAGTGCGTGCTGGACGAGGTTGACGTAAAACGTGGGTGACGTCGTCGGCGTAGGCCTCGCCCGGCTGAGCGGAAGCACGACAAAGTCCATGAGCAGCCAGACGATCGGGCCCCACATCAATCCGGCGAGCACCCGGCCGCGCACGGTGGCCACCATCGCCCGGAATGCTGGCACCCGTGCCGTCACGACGAAGAACACCAGGGTCCAGCCGCAGGCAACGCCGAGGTGCAGCAGCAAGCCCAGCACGGCCGTCCGGATCCCGCCATCATACGCCGCGCGCCCCAGCAGTCCCGTGGCGATCGACTGCGCCAGCTCCTGCACCGTCAGCGCGTGTTCCAGCCAGACCCACCGCACCAGCACATAGAGAAAATCGAGCGCCGCGACCACGAGACCAGCGGCAAGAAGTCGTGTTGCCACCGCGGCGTGCGCGGGCACGGTGCGTATACCAGCCATGACTGGATCACCCAAAAAGGTCCGGAAGAGCGCTGCACCAGGATTGGGCGGAAGATCGGCGACGCGCGCTGCAACAGCCAGCGACATGTGACGAGCGGAGGCGCCGGCTCCCGGCCGCCGCGTATCGCGATGCCAGCTGAACCCTGTTTCAGGACGAACGGCGTGATTCAGCACACAGCAGGTTGCAGCGCGCAGCCCCACTGTGGGACGTGGTTGATGTCCCAGAACCATTTGCGCCCCGCATCGCCGGGCGCCGAAGGTATTCACTGAGAAGAAAGGTTCCGCATGTTGCACCGCAAGACACTTCGTGCGGCGGTCCTGCTGGCCGCCTTCGCACTGCCTGCCCTCGCATGTTCCGACGATGAGAACACCGGGCCGGACAATGGCACCACCCAGCTCACGGTCAACCTGACGGACGCCGACGGCGGCATCGACGCCGCGGTGGTCACCGTCTCGGAGGTGTATCTCGTCGGCAGCGGAGACGAGTCGCATGTAAGTCTTACCACCACACCCGTCACCATCAACCTTGTAGATCTCGCCAATACGACGCAGACCCTGGTCGATGGCAAGGACATCGCCAACGATGCGTACCATGAGTTGCGCTTCGTGATTACCGGTGGCTACGTGGAGGTGGAAAACCCGGATGGCGGCACCAGCATCTATGCTTCGTCGCCCGACTACGCCGGGCTGCCGGCCGGCGCCACCGTAACCGGCGAGCTGCAGATGCCGAGCCTGGCCGAAAGCGGCCTCAAGGTGGACCTGCCGACCGATGATCTCGCGCTGGACGGCGGCAGTGAGACCCTGCTGCTCGACTTTGACGTGTCACAGAGTTTCGGGGCGGCTGCGGGGAACTCCGGGATGTGGGTCATGCACCCGGTCATAAAGGGTGCCACCTTCACCGAACCGGCCCAGGTGCGCGCCTCGCTCACGCTGGGACAGAACGTGGTGCTGCCCGGTACTGTCGGGCTGGACGGCTTTGAGGCAGTCCTGACCTCTGCTGGCGGGGGTACTGAGACGCTGCCGCTCGCTGATGCCGATGCCGACGGCACCTTCGACGCGACCTTCGACTTCCTCCTGCCCGGGAACTACAACGTTTCCTTCCAGGGCCCGGAGGGGGTGAGCTTCACGACCGATCCCGCCATGCCGGTCGAGGTGACCACAGCGGCCGGCACCACGGCGGACGCCAGCGTCACGATCACCGAGGCGACCGAGTTCACGGCGCCGCCCGAGGAACCGCCGACGGATTGAGCTGTGAGCTGTGAGCTGAGAGCTGTGCGGCGATACCACTCATAGCTCACAGCTCACAGCTCACGACTCGCCCGCGGCACGCAGCTCCTTCCCTCCCCCATCCATCACCATCTCCCCACCCACTTCGCCGGCCTTCTGCAGCGCCCGGCGGAAGAGGACGGCGCCGACCGTCTCATTCATGGCGATCAGCGTGAGCAGCAACGTTCGCATCTCGCCGCCCGCGGCCGGATAGGACGCAGATGCGACGGTGACGAGCCCGATGGCGACACCCGCCTGCGAAATGAGACCCATCCACAGGGGTCGCGCCTCGGAGGCGGGGAGCCCGGCCCAGCGTGCCCCGAGGCGGGTGCCGAACCGGAGGGCGCCAGCCCGTACCAGCGCGATCGGAAGCACGAGCGGCCAGAGGCGCGCGAGATCGGGAAGCTCGATCTTGGCCCCGGCGAGGGCAAAGAAGATCACGAACACCGGCGCCGCCGAGCGCTCCATGGCGTCTCGCAGCAGGATGCCGCTGCCGTGGCGCGAGAAATTCTTGGCGACGAAGCCGGCCACGAGCAGCGTGAGCAGCGGCTCGGTGTGCATGAGCCGCGCCACCTCGAGCCCAAAGAACGTGGCCAGGATGGCAAAGAGAAACAGGTCGGACGTCGTGAGACGGAGATACACGACGATCGCAAGGCCGATCAGCAGCCCCACTGGAAATGCGCCGCCGATCTCCCACACGGTGGCGCCCAGGCTGCCCACCCCCTTGGCACCGGACGGCACCAGCGCGCGCGCCACCGACAGCGCCACGCTGAAGAGCAGCACCACGGCGACGTCGGCCAGGAGGACCACCCCGAGCGTCGTGCGGGCCACCGGACCCTGCGCCTTGGTCTCGGTCAGCAGTGCGATCGTCACCGCCGGTGAGTGCACGATGGCGATCGACGCGAAGAGCCCCGCAAAGGCACAGACCACGACCCAGTTGTACCCGGCGAGGAACGGAATCCACGGTCGCATGAGGAGCAGCGCGGCGAAGATGGCGACGAAGCTGACCGAGAGCTCCGTGCTGGTCACCTTGAGAAGCGAAACCCCGCGCCGCCGCAGCTCGCCGGCGTCGAGTTCCGCGCCAGCGATGAACGCGATCAGCGCGATGGCGAGGTCGCCGACCGGCTGCAGGTCCAGCGCCTCGCTCGGCCGCACCACCGCCGTCGCATGTGGCCCGAACACGAGGCCGGCCATCAGGTAGCCAACGATCTTCGGGAGGTGGAAATTTTCCGCCAGCTCGCCGGCCGAGTAGGCCGCGAGGATCAGGAACCCGAAGACCAGGATGGCACGCCCCGCCCCGCCGAACGGCGCGGCCAGCGCGATCAGCTGCATGAGGCCGAGCAGAAGGATGAGGATGATGACGCGCCGCATGCTCAGCCCTCGCCGCCGGCCGGTGCCGGTTCCGGCTCCGGCTCCGCCGCGTTTGCTTCCCCGATGACCGGGCGCTGCTGCTCGCCCGAGGCCCGCACTTCATACGGGCTCGTGGTTACCACCTTCTGCATCAGCCGCGCCGATGCAAGGTCAGTGAGCAGCACGCTCACGACCGCCGCGGTGAAGATGATGTCGGGGAAGTAGGAATTGCTCTCGATCAGGTAATTGAAGGCGATGGCCAGCGCGAGGCCGCCCTGGCCGATGAGCGCGCGCCCCCAGTTGGGGCCCAGGACTCCGGTCATGTCGTTGAAGCGCGCGGCGAGCCGGGAGACGTACACCTTGCTGAGCATCCGGACCACCAGGAACACGAGCACCGGAATGAACCAGGCCCCGCTGCCGCCCGGACTCCAGAGTGCGCCACCGCAGAGCAGGAGCACGAAGTAGAGCGGCCGCTC
>DAIMFY010000054.1:0-10396 GCA_036724295.1 Gemmatimonadales bacterium
GGGCGGTGCCGCAATGGGTGCAATGCATGGACTCGAAGCTACCGGCCTCCGAGAATGGGCGTCAAGCGGCATCGCGGAACGTCGGCGACCTCTGGCGGAACGCGCTGCCAGCGGACGCAGCCGCCCAGACCGGTCGTACCCGGGGGACAACGACGCTGGGGCTAACCTGATGCAGGATTCCTGCTTGCAATGCTGCGTGGCACCGGGCTCCTGCCGGCTCAACGCTGGCACGCGCGATGCACTTCCTGCGGCGGACAATCACCGGAGAGACATGTGGTCCCGAACCACACCATCGTATTCGGCCAGCAGAAGTTGCGGAATGCGTTGCGCGGATCGCAGCAGCCGCAGGGTCAATCGCTCGGCTACGGTTTCGTCCTGCTCGCGAGGAAACGGGGGCGTCGGATGGCGCTTGGCGTCATCACGCCGGGGGGAGAAAGCCTGGCGCTGACGCCGAGGCTCCTGGCCGGGCTCTCGCGACACCCGCTCTGGCTCTATGGCACGGCTGCGGTGGCAATCGAAGCAGGTGATGCGGTGGCGGGACTTCCGGCAAGCAGCATGAACGATGGTGACCTGCCGCTGGCCTCCGTACTCATGCATGTGGAGGGTCTCGACCGCTATGCCCCGGGCGCCCAGCGTGTGGTGGAAGTGGAAGCGCGTGTCATCGCCGACGCGCTGGTGCAGCCGCTGGTAGTGCTGACCACCACACATCCGGAGGCGTGGCCTTTGTAGGGCTTGGGGCATGGGGGTTGGGAGGTCGCGAGTCACGAGTGGCGAGTCTCAGTTCTGCCCTAACCCCTATGCCCCACGCCCCACGCCCTACCTCCCCACCACCGTAAACCGTTCTTCCCGCCGGTCATCGTTGCCAGCAGCGTCCGTGATGGTTACCCGCAGCGTGTAACTTCCCGGCGTCAGCTTCTCGAGCGAGATGTCACGGTGCAGTCCGGCGCCGGCCGGTCCCGCGCGATCCTGGAACTGGAGTTTGATGGATGTTCCGCCACCGCCGAACAGCTTCCGCAGCAGGCCGCCGCCGCCCTTCCCCTTCCTGACCTCGATCTGGGTGGTGTATCCCGCCCCGGGGGCAATACCGAACACTTCGTAATACACCTGAAGCGTATCAGCAGGCGCGTACAATCCGAGCGGATTGAAGAGCACCGAATCGCCCGTGACATCCGAGGTCCAGGCCAGGTGTGCCATTCCCGACCCGAGCGCGAGGTCGCTCAGGCGAGGCTTCTGCGCCTTGACCGGTGCCACCCGCAGCGTGTCGAGGGGTGCCACCAGTCCGGCATCAGCGCCCTGCTCCACGGCGACCCGGTAGGACAGGTTTCCCGGCGGCACGTTCACGTCCACCCGCCCCAGCAGGTGCTCCCTGGGTGGCACTGGCGCCGCTGACACGAACTGGCGCAAGGTGTCGAGCGATGCGACGACGTCGCCCGTGCTGTCCATGGCCGCGAAGTGAAGCCGGACGGCATAGAGATAGCCGCGGGCGATGCGAACGGGCTGGAGGCTCTCGCCCCGGATCCCATAGGCGATCTGCACGAGCGGGCCCTGCGAATTATGTCCCACGGCAAGCACGTGGACCTCGGCATCGAGATCACGCGCGAAGTGGAGGGTGTAGCTGTCGGTCGTGGTGCCGATCCGGATGCTCTCGCGCCCCTGCCGCCGCTCTTCGGCCCGGTACCGCTCACCGCTCGCGTCGCCCACGCCCTGCAGGCGAGAGTAGAGGGGAGAAAGCTTCTGGCGTGAAGTCAGCAGTTCGTCGGCTTCACTGCCGACCTGGCTGCTGCGCGCGCCCAGCAGCACGGCATTGCTGAAGCCGAGGACGTCGAACAGGCTCTCCACCAGCTTGTAGTCCTGCACGTCCTCGCGGGCAATGAAATGGAACAGCAGGTCGCCGTCGGGACGGCTGTAGCGCCAGGATTCGTTGGGCTCGATCCCGGGCGCATTGTAGAAGGCACGTGCGGTGGGTGCGCCGTGGCGGATGTAGATCAGGCCACGGTCATCGAATTCCTTGCTGCCGGAGCGATACCGCTCCACGATGTCGTAATGGCGCTTCGTGGAGGCGAGGAAGAAGTTCCGCCGGGCGTAGAAGTAGCGGCGATAATGCTCCGCGAGTCGTGCGCCTGGCGTACGGAGCGACCGTTCGTCTCGCGTGGTCCAGAAATGCCGCAGCAGGCCTTCCCGGCCACTGCCCCGCGTCGCATCAAATTTTTCGAGCACGCTGTCCGGCGCGATGAGTGCCAGGTCCTTCCGGTAGCCGGCGACCGCGACCGAATCGTCCGAGCGGGAGCCTTCGTAGTAGGCCAGCTGCCCGGCAATATCGCCCAGCATCAGCCGCGTGCGCGCGATTTCCAGCAAGCCGAGCGGACGGTCGTCGCCAAAGGCAGCGTACTGCCTGAAGGCGGCGAGTGCGCTGTCGGCATCACCCACCTCCCGTTCCACCCGCCCCCGCGCCAGGAGTACATCGGGATGCAACGTCGCGCTGGTGCCCGCCGCACGGCGAAGGGCTTCGAGCGCCACGTTCAGCTTGATATTCACGCGCTGCTGCAATGCGGTGCCGGCGAGTTCCACCAGTCCCTTGGCAAACGACGGGTCCACTTCGGCCGACTTGGCAAAGGCGATGGCGGAGCGGGAGAGCGCATCCTTGCCGAACATCTGCTGGAGCCCGGCCACGACCGAGATGTGCGAATCGCCGATGCCATACTCGGCAAGCCCCATCCCGTACCACGGATAGGGCCACTCGGGCTGCAGGTCGATGCTCCACTGGAACTCCGAGGCGGCATCGTCGAAGTGGGTCTGTCCACCGAGCTCACCCAGTCGCAGGGCAATGAAGCCCAGGCGAAGGTGCAGCAGGGTGCTGTCGCGATGCCCCTTGGCGGTCTCGATCAGCCCGCGCTCCAGCCGCAGCAACCCGCTCGTGTCTGACACCGAAGCGAGCGAGTCCTGGAACTGTTGCAGCCGGGCACGCTCCTGGGATGACTGGGCAGATACGGGGACGAACGGAGTGAAGCCGAGCGAGGCCACAGCAGCAATTTGAATGAGAAGACGACGTGGCATCGGACAATCCATCTGCGGGTATTCTGGAGACGCCGGGTGAGGCGAGTGATGCACGCGGGCGCGCTCAACGCCCAGCGGTCAATGCCCGCCTTGCCTTCAGGAAAGCCTCGATCCCCCGGAACACTCCCCGCGCATACAGCGCCTGGCCCTTGTCCGACCGCAGCGCCGCTTCCTGCTCCGGCAGCATGATGAAGAGCCCTTCCGTGAGAATGGCGGGCATCCAGGTTGGCCGCACCAGCGCCAGGTCACCCCGCGCGTAGCCGAGATCGCGTACGCCGAGCGCCTTGACGAGCTCGGCATCAACGGCCCTGGCAAGCGGGATGCTGCGCGGGTGGTTGTAGAACACGCTCGTGCCATTGTTGGTGAACGGATTCACCCCGTCCGGCAGGGCGTTGTTGTGGACCGAGATGAGCAGGTCGGCGCCGAGGGAATCGGCGAGCCGGGTGCGGGGATACAGATCCACCGCGCTGTCGCTGGTTCGCGTCATGACTACCCGGGCACCCGCCTCGGCCAGCAGGTCACGCAACTTCAGAGCGATGCCGAGATTGGGAACTGGTTCCCACAGCCCGGTCGGCCCGGTGGCGCCGACCGGCGGATGCCCAGGATCGACCACCACCAGCAGGCCGCGCATGGGATGGCCGCCGTCGAGCGCCGGCGGGCGATGAATCTCAAGCAGCATGTCGCCATGGTCGTAGCGCACCCGATAGCCCCAGACCGGCAGCGACAGGCTGACGGAGAGCACGACACCGCGCGGGTCGTCCTGCGTCCACGCAATGGCGCTGACGAGCGAGTCATCGGAGGGACCGTAGCGGACCCAGTTTGCATCGCTCACGGCGCCGTAGAGCACCAGATCGAGGCGCCGCTCCGATTCAATCACCTGGAACGGAATCCGGTCGCTGAGCGGAATGCGGAGGGTGACGCTGGCGCTGTCCGAGCTGAGCGTGAGAGATCCGACGACCGGATGCTGGGCCGCCACACCACGCAGCACGGTGGCCTCCGCAGCTGGCACCCAGGCATGGACTCCCGGCGCGAGAGCGAGCCGCAGGTCAGCTCCGACGCGAGCATCAGCGCGCGCATGGGTGCCTTTGGACCAGAACCAGGTATAGGTGCCGCCGCGGAGGGCGCGCGCCACGGTGATGCCGTCGGTTGTTCCCGAGCCTGTCGGATCGTCGTCCAGCTCAACCACGCCGAGTGTGGTGTCGGCCTGCTGGAACTCGATCGGCCAGGACATGCGCACGGTGTCCGCACCGTTCACCACCTGGAGCGTCCAGGCTGAATCTCCTGGCAGGCGATTACGTGCTCGAATGCGGCCTTCGTAGCGGTCGGCCGGGATCGAGCGACGCAGGTTCAGGGTGTCCCGGTCGAAGGCGCGAACACCCTCATCCACCTGCGGCAAGCGGTGGTCCGGCACCAGCTGGGCCAGCAGCCGCCCACCTTGCCACAGCGACACGCTGGACCCCGGGGACGCGCGAAGCGCGAGCGGCAGCCATTCATCGACAGGCCACCACACCCGGCCGCGCGGCGCGAGCGAGCTGCTGTCTATCCAGGCCGCGCGCATGGGCGGAGGCACGAAACGTCGAGGCCGCCGAACCGTACGGGTGACGCGGGAGGAGTCCGTCCCACTCACCGCGACGGCGGTAAAACGCATGAGGGTATCGTCCGGGAGCGGTACCCAGGCCAGCCAGGCTCCGTTGGGCCACACCTTGACAGACGCGCCGTTGACAGTGAGCGTGGCACGGCCGGTGCCAGCGGACCCGAAGAGGAATGTGGAATCGCGCGCCGCGATAGTCGCGCCCTCGTCGGGATAGCGAATCGTGAGCGCCAGCGGGCCGGTGACGGAGTCCATGCCTGGCAGTCCCGATTCGAGCGGCACGCGTGCCGCCGCCGCCAGGACTGGCGTGGCGACGGAAGCAGGCTGGCGGGGGGCGCAGGCAAGGATTCCCAGCATCAGGACGGCGACAGCAGCTCGCGGCATGGGTCCAAACTATATGCGGACCAGAGCTTACGCCAAAGCCGTACGTTGACGCTCCGTTCGCTGATTCCTAGATTCCGCGAGCCCGCGTTGCGGCCGGCCGCCAACACCACGAAAGGCGCCATTGAGATGCACAGCTGCCCAGGGAAACCCGGCATGATGGCGGCCTCGGCACTCGCCGTCCTGCTAAGCGGATGCGGCGACGGCCGGCCCGCGGCCGATCATCTCCCGGCCGAGCAAGGCACCGCGGATTCCGTCTCGCGGGGCACGCCGGTCGGCGATCCAGCCGCGGTGCCCCGACCCGGCGTGCGGCTTCCCCGCCCCGCCGATTCCCTCTCTGGTGAGCGCTCATGAGCGCTGCCGTGCACGTCTCCGTCTTCGCCAAGACGGACCTCGGACAGACACGCGAGCATAACGAAGATTCATTCCTGGTGGCGGACCTCTCGACCGGCACCGCCAGCCTCATGCCTGACGTGCGTGAGCACGATGTCGGCAGGCGCGGCTCGCTTTTCGTGGTGGCCGATGGCATGGGCGGCGCGGCGGCCGGCGAGCTGGCGAGCTCCATGGCGACGGAAGTGATCTGGCAGCACCTGGTCACCACCTGGGCCACCGACACCGAACTGTCGGCGGAGCTGTTTGCATCACGCATGCGCGAGGCGGTCGAGCGCGCCAATGCCGAGCTCTTCCAGTACGCCGAGGAGCATCCCGAGGTGCACGGCATGGGGACGACCCTGACCATGGCGGGGGTGTTCGGCGCGGAGCTCTACCTCGCGCAGATCGGCGACAGCAGGGCTTATCTCATCCGCAATGGCCGGACCGCCCAGCTCACCCGGGACCAGTCGCTCACGCAGCGCCTGGTGGACGCCGGCGAACTCAGCGAGGAAGAGGCCGAGCGGAGCGAGCGCCGTAACATCATCCTGCAGGCGCTTGGACCCGACCTCCAGATCCGGGTGGACCTGAGCCACCAGCCGTTGCGCCGTGGCGACCTCCTGGTGATGTGCTCCGACGGGTTGTCTGGCCTGGTGAAGCGGGACGAGATCGGTGAGGTGGCTGGACGGATCACGTCCCTGCCAGACCTCTGCAGCGCGCTGATCGACCTCGCCAACTCGCGGGGCGGTCCCGACAATATCACGGTCGTTGCGGCGCGGTTCGACGGCGAGGGCCTCGCGCTACCGGACGCCGGCGATGAGGTCGGTTACCATAACCTCGACATCGAAGAGGCCAGCACGCTGGAGTTCCCGTCGGCGCCTCCCGTCGTGTCGGCAGCGCAGCGGACCGGCTCGCCGCGCACTATTGTCCTCGGCGCCCTCCTCATTGCCGCGCTCATCGCCATCACACTGGTCCTGCTGTTCTGAATCCTTCCTCCGCCCTCTTCATCTCGCGGGGCCGCACGTGAATGTCCGGGAGCTGATTCGCACCACGCCGGTCCGCACGCGGATGGCGTGGATCGGGGCGGTGGCCTTCGCGTCGGGCTTTCCCTTCGGGCTCATCAACGAGACGATGCCGGTCTACCTCCGGAGCGAGGGCGCCGGGCTGGTGGAGGTTGGCCTGGTGGCAACGGTCACGCTGCCGTGGACCATCAAGTTTCTCTGGGCGCCGCTGGTGGACCGGGTCGGGTCCCGCCGGCTCTGGATCACTGGCTGTCTCGCCCTGCTCTCGGTGCTCACGCTCCTGGTAGGCCACGCCAATGTTCACGCGCTGGCGCCGCAATTCTGGCTCCTGCTCACCGTGATGGTCACGCTCTCGGCGACCCAGGACATCGCCATCGATGCCTATACCATCGAGACCACTACCGAGCGCGAGCTGGGTGTAGCCAACTCGGTGCGGATTGCGCTCTACCGCGTGGCGATGTTCGTGGCCGGCGGACTGTTGATCTACATCGCGGGGCGGGCCAGCTGGCCTGTCGCCTTCACCGTCGGCGCCGCCGTGCTCGCGGTGCTCGCGGTCGCGGGCCTCGCGCTGCCGACGGCGAGTGACACGGGCGCGAGACAGCAGTCGCTGTGGGAGCCGATCTCCGCGCTGCTGCGCCGCCCCGGAATCGGCTTCGTGATCCTGTTTGCCCTCATCTTCAAGCTGGACGTGGCGTTCCTCGAGCCGATGATGCGGCCATTCTGGGTGGACCGCGGGTTGTCGCTCGAGGAGATTGGTGCCGCACTCACGACGGGGCGCATCATCGCCACGATTGCCGGCGCGACCCTGGGAGGTGTGCTCACCAGCCGATGGGGAATCCGCACTGCGCTCTGGGCGCTGGGTGCCGTGCAGGCACTGTCGGCGCTGGGATACTTTGGCGCGGCGCTCGCCGTGGGGAAGCCGGCGGTATACGCCGCCGCCTTCTTCGAGAACTTCGCGGCCGGGCTGGGAACCGCGGCGTTCGTGGCCTACCTGATGAGCGTGGCGGAGCGGCGCTTCGCGGCCACGCAGTACGCCCTGCTCTCAGCGCTGATGGCGGTCACGCGCGGCGGCGCCGGCGCCGTGGCTGGCACGATGGCCGAGCACCTTGGCTACGCGCCGTACTTCGTCATCACATTCCTGCTCGGGCTGCCGGCCTTCCTCCTGATCCCCTTCCTGAGGCGCTCGGCGCGCCCCGACGAGCTCAGCGACGCACCCGCGGCATGAGCCAGCGAGCGACCGCTTCCTGCATCAGGCGCTGGCGATGCCACGCAATGAGAATGGGCGCGCGGCCCGGGATGGCCGCCGCGAGCCGAGGATGACCGAATAGCAGGACGAGGTCGGCCGACGGCGCCGCCTCCTGGAGCCGGGCCAGGCTGTCGTGGCCCAGTCCACCTCGCCCCTTCCACGCCCTCGGCTCCGAGTACGCAATTACGATGCGACTACCGCCGCTGCCAAAGGCCACGCCGTCGTCCTCGAGCGCGCGAATGATCCAGTTGCCCGGGCTCGCCGGATACGGGCCGCCGATGTCGTCGTCGATCAACGTCACATTGAGCGGCTGCCGCAACGGCGGAACAGTACCGCGAAGTGGCGGCGCCAACAGCAGGCGGTCAGCGAGTTCCTGCCCCAGACCGGAGATCTCCGATGGGGCAGCCTTTGATGGAGCCGGGGGCTGCCAGGCGGCAAGCGCCTCGACACGCTGGAGTGCCGAGGCCAAGCGCTGGGCCGACAAGCGGCCGCTCCGCTCCCCTTCGCTCAGCGCCGCGGCGGCGACCGCCAGGTCCCTCGGGTAGAGCAGCACGTCGACGCCCGCCTCCACCGCCTGGACATAGGCCGCCGATTCGCTACGCCCCTCGAACGCACCTTCCATGATCAGCGCGTCGCTCACGATGGCGCCCCCAAACGCGAGCCCTGACCGTAGCATGCCGAGGGTGGCGGGTGAGACCGTCGCGGCAAGCCGCCCGGCATCGAAGGCCGGAAAGGCAACATGCGCCGTCATGCACGAGGCCACGCCGGCGGTGATCCCGGCGCGAAAGGGCCGCAGGTCGTCCTCCAGCTCGGCGCGCGTGGCATTGACCAGCGGGAGCCCCGCGTGCGAGTCGGTCACGGTGCGACCATGTCCGGGAAAATGCTTGATGCAGGCGAGCGCGCCCGCGCCCTGACACCCTTCCACCCACGCGGCGACGCACGCTCCCACCCAGGCGGGGTCATCGCCGAAGGCGCGAGTCTGGACGATGGGGTTCTCCGGCTCGGCGTCGAGATCGGCCACTGGCGCGAATATCCAGTTGATGCCGACGCCCAGCGCATCGCGCGCCGTCGCGGCCCCTGCCAGCCGGACCGCGTCGAGGTCACTCAGCGCCCCCAGCGCACGCGGCGGGGGCAGTTCCTGCAAGCCCGCGAACTGCTGGCCGGCGCCGCGCTCCAGGTCAGCGGCGAAGAGCAGCGGACGCGAGACGCGAGACGCGAGACCGGCGGTAAGCGCGTGAACCTCGTCGGCCGTCCCGCCAAAGATGATGAAACCGGCGACACCGAGCTCGAGCGCCTGGTCGATGAGTGACGATTCATGCGCGAAGCCGGTAGCGGGCTGCCAGCGCAGCGCCGGCATGAGGAGGCGCGCGAGCGCCGAGGTCACGGCGGGGTCACCGAGCCCAGGACCCGCAGCCCTGCAGCGCCGGTGGCGGCGGGAAGATTGCCGGGCTGGCCGTGAATGGTGAGATGGCCCAGCAGGGCAAATGCAGCGGCCTCCTTGGCATCACCATCGAAGAACAGCTCATCAAACGACCGGACCGGGACAGGAGCCCCACGTCCCTGTTCCATCCGCCGGGCCAGCGCCGCCATCAGCCCGGGGTGGTGGGCACCGCCTCCGGACACCACGAGCTCAGCCGGTGGCGTCCAGCGAATGAGCGCATCCGCGATAGTGCACGCCGTCAGCTCAACGGCAGTCGCCACGGCATCGGGACCGGACACCATCTGGGACATCCTTGCCGCGAACGGCTCGCCGTAGCGTTCCCGGCCGGTACTCCTGGGCGGCGGCTCGGCGAAGAAGGGGTCGGCCAGCAGCTCCGAGAGCACGGCCGCGTTGACGCTGCCGCTGCCGCTCACCGCGCCGTCGACATCATAAGGCAAGTCGGGTCGCACCTTCCGGGCGAGCGCGTCGATGACAGCCATGCCTGGTCCGGTATCGAATGCGAAGGCGCCTTCATCATCCGCGCGGCGTGGCACGAAGGTCAGGTTGGCCATGCCGCCGATGTTGAGCAGGACGCGCGGATGGTCGGAGCCGAACAGGAGCACGTCCGCCATCGGCACCAGCGGCGCACCCTGGCCTCCGGCCGACACATCGCGCGCGCGGAAGTTGTGGACCACTCGCACGCCGAATCGCTCGGCCAGCACGGCGGGCTCACCCAGTTGCCAGGTCACGAGCGGCGGCTCGTGCCAGATCGTCTGGCCGTGAAAGGCGATGAAGGCAAGGTCGGACGCCAGGCAGTGGGCGCGCTCGAGCACCTCCTGGACCGCATCGCCGGCCCAGTGCGCCAGCTGGACGTGCAGCCGGGCCAGTTCTGCGGCGCGGGCCGATGTGATGGCACGCGCGATCGAGTCACGCTCATGCGGCTGGTACGCCCGGGTCACGAAGGCCAGGAGCTCGAGGTGGGTGGCGTCATGCAGGCGGACGAGCGCCGCATCCATGCCATCCAGCGACGTGCCTGACATCAGGCCGACGGCGAGCGCGGGGCGCGGTGTCATGTGCCCGCCATGGACGGGGGATCGCCGACGATCTCGCGGAGCCGGCCATCGTGGGCCTGGAGCAACCGCTCCGCCTCGGCGGCGTCCACGCGGCGCCGCACCATGACGATGGCCAGCTTGACGCGCCCGTCGGCGACGTCGATGGCGGTGCGCGCCGAGAGGCGATCAAGCCCGGTGATCTCGATGACGATGCGCTCGCTCCGGTCGCGCAGCTTCTCGTTCCATGCGCGCAGGTCCACC
>DAIMFY010000055.1:0-10367 GCA_036724295.1 Gemmatimonadales bacterium
CCGGCGTCACGCCGTTGTCGGTCAGCTGGCGCGGAATCAGGTACTGCCGGGCGATGGCGTGCTTCTCCCGCTCGGTGTACCCGGCAAAGTCCACGACTTCCATGCGGTCGAGCAGCGGACCGGGAATGTTCTGGATGAAATTGGCCGTGGCGATGAACAGCACTTCGCTCAGGTCAAAGGGCACGCCCAGGTAATGGTCCACGAACGAGTCGTTCTGGGCCGGGTCAAGCACCTCGAGCAGCGCGCTCGCCGGGTCGCCCTGGAAGGAGACGCCCAGCTTGTCGACCTCATCGAGCAGGAAGACCGGATTCTTGGTGCCCGCCTGCTTCATCCCCTGGAGGATCCGGCCCGGCATGGCACCGACGTAGGTGCGGCGATGGCCGCGGATGTCGGCCTCGTCGCGGGCCCCGCCGAGGGAGATGCGCACGTAGCGCCGGCCCATGGCGCGGGCGATGCTCTTGGCGATGGACGTCTTGCCCACGCCGGGAGGGCCCACGAAAAGTAGAATGGGACCCTTGGCGCCCTTGTCATCCTCGTTGCCCGGAGCGGGACGGTTGGGCTCCGGCACGGTGGCTGTGGCCACGGGCGGCTCCTCGCCACCGGTCACGACCTCGGTCGGGGCGCTGTCGCTCTTCTCCTCGGCCGCTTCACGAGCCCGGTTGGCCTCGCGCAGCTGGCGCACAGCCAGGAATTCCAGCACCCGGTCCTTGACGTCGGTCAGCGCGTAGTGATCTTCGTCGAGAATGCGCTGGGCTTCCTTCAGGTCCAGGTGTTCCGCGCTCCGCAGGTTCCAGGGCAGTTCGGCCACGTTCTCGAGGTAGGTGCGGATGACCTGTGCTTCCATGCTCTCGCGCCCGGTGCGCGCGAGCCGGGACATTTCGCGGTCCACTTCCTTTCGCGCTTCCTCGGGCAGTTCCAGCGCCTCGATCTTGGCCTTGAGCTCCTCGAGCTCGTCGCCCTCTTCGTCCTCGCCCAGCTCCTGGCGGATGCGCTTGAGCTGCTCGCGCAGGAACATCTCGCGCTGGCGCTCGCCCAGCTCCTCCTGCACGGCGGACTTGATGTCCTCCTGGGCATCCAGCACGCCGATCTGCCGCTGCACGTGCACCAGCACGCGACGCAGCCGCTCCTCGGCCGACAGGGTCTCCAGCAGGCTCTGGCGCTGGGCCGGCGAGATGTCGATATAACCGGCCACGAGGTCGGCAAAGCGGCCCGGCTCGTTCACGCCGGCCAGGACCTGATTGACAACCTCTTCCGGCAGGCCGGACTTCTGGCCCAGCTCCGCCGCGCGCGCGCGCGCTTCGCGATGCAGCGCAACAAACGCCGGGTCTTCCGGACTGAGCGGCTGCATCTCCTCGGCCTCACGGACCACGGCCTGGAGGTAACCCTCGGTTTCGCTGTAGTGGATGGCTATGCCGCGGCGCTCGCCATGGAGCAGGAGCTGCATGCCGGCCAGCCCGCGCTGCAGCTGGCCAATGCGGGCAATCGTGCCAATAGTGTAGAGGGACTCCGCCTCGACCGTCTCGGTGTTCTGGCGCTGGGAGACGGCAAAGACGAGCTTATCGGGTGTCTGCAGGGCCGCTTCGATGGCGCGCAACGTGCCCGGGCGTCCGGCACCAATCGGCGCCGTCACCCCAGGGAACAGCACGACCTCGCGCAACGGCAGCACGGGCAGGGTCAGTCGTTCGGACATCGGTTCTCCTTGGGCGGCGATCAATGTGTTACCATGGCCGTCGCCTGTAACATGTGCGCGAAAGGCGCGATCTGGCAGTCTCTTCGGGAAATCGCCCTCCAGAGGTGCACCGGACGTGCCACGGAGGGTCACAGGTCGTAAGTCATGGACTGACAGTCAACTGTCAACGGTCCACGGTCCACGCCCGCCCGACGGCCGCCGCCGCCCGCCCCTTACTGCCATCCTGGCACGTCGTTTCGGCACGCGAATCTCATGGGACCGGCTGGCCGTACAGGAATCGCCTATCTGTTGCTCCAGAAGGGGCTAGCGCACAAATTGTGTGGTTGCCTTTCGGACGGACGCTGACCTTCACTCGCCCTCGAGGGCTGATCATCGGATGAGCTCACCCTTGGACAAGCCGCTGGCCGCACGACTCGCGGATGCGCTGGGTGACGCGTATACCATCGAGGGTGAGGTGGGCCGGGGAGGCATGGGCGTCGTCTACCGTGCCACCGACAACCGGCTGCAGCGGCGCGTGGCCATCAAGGTGCTGCCGCCGGAGCTGGCTTTCCAGCAGGATATCCGCGAGCGCTTCACCCGTGAGGCGCAGACGGCGGCCCGGCTGTCGCATCCGCATATCGTGCCCATCCACACGGTCGGCGATGGCCAGGGGCTGGTCTACTTCGTCATGGGCTACGTAGACGGCGAATCGGTCGGCGCCCGGCTCAAGCGGCGCGGCAAGTTGCCGCCCGACGAAGCCCGCCGCATCATGAAAGAAACCGCCGACGCGCTCTCGGCCGCCCACGCCGTCTCGGTCATTCATCGCGACATCAAGCCGGACAACATCCTGCTCGAGGGCACCCGCGGCCGGGTGATGGTCACCGACTTCGGCATTGCCAAGGCCCTGTCCTCCTCCTCGGGGGCCACGCTCACCGGTGCGGGCGTGGCCATCGGCACGCCATCGTTCATGAGCCCGGAGCAGGCGGCGGGCGAGCGGGAAATTGACGGACGATCGGACCTTTACAGCCTGGGAATCGTCTCCTACCAGATGCTGACCGGCGAGCTGCCGTTCCAGGCGCCCACCGTCGCCGGCATCCTGATGAAGCAGATCACCGAGCCCGCGCCCGACCTGCGCATCCAGCGGCGGGACGTGCCGGAGGACCTGGCGCTCGCGGTGTCGCGCTGCCTCGAGAAGGATCCCGAGAATCGCTGGCCCACGGCCGATGCCCTCCGCCGCGCGCTGGAGAGCCGCACCGTAACGGGCTATGAGCCGACGGGACTTGGGTGGAAAGCTTCACGGGCGCCCATGAGCCAGCGGTCGCCGGACCCCGGACGCGGGACGCGGGACACGGGACGTGCAGTGAGGCCGCCCGCGAGACCCGCGTCTCGCGTCCCGCGTCCCGCGTCCCGCGTCCCGCGTCCGCCTCGCCAGTATGACGACTGGGAATACCGCCGTCATCCACGCAAGCGCGACGACCACACGCCACTCCCGGACACCGGCGAGCCCCGGATCATCCAGCGGGTGCGCGGGCAGTTCGCGCGCTGGGCCGCGATTTCGCTCGGCACGTTGGGCATCAACATCGCGACCGGGCTCGACACGCCGTGGTTTCTCTTCCCCACCTTCGGCATGGCAATCGGGCTGTTCCGCGACTACGCCCGGCTCTGGCAAGCGGGCTACAGCTGGCGCGATGTCCTGGCACGTCCGCCCGCACCCGATGCGATTGGTGCAGGCGGCGCGCGCGCACAGGGTCGCCTGCCTCGCCAGCTGCCCAATCCGTCGCCCAGTGAATTCGGCGATCACTACCTGGTCATCAAGCAGATGAAGGATGACCGGAACGGCATTCTGCGCCTGGTGGATGGTCTGCCCGCCGACACCCGGAAGGACCTCGCCGAGGTTTCGGAAACCGTGGATGGGCTGTACAGCCGAGCCATGGACCTCGCCCGGTCACTGACGCTGATGCAGCGCGACGTTGCGGATGACGGGAGCGTGGGGCGGATCGAGGCCCGGCTCGCCGAGCTGGAAGCGTCGGAACCGGGCGACGAGCGCACGCGACAGATGGAACTCCTCGAGCGGCAGCGCAAGTCACTGGGCGACCTGCAGGCCCGCCGCCAGCAGATGCTGGCCAACCTGGAATCGTGCCGGCTGGCCATGCAGAACCTGCGGTACGACATGCTGAAGCTGAAGACCTCGGACATTGCGGCCGTCATGGGCGACCTCACCCAGGCCACCCAGCAGGCACGCGCCGTGAGCCGGAACGTGGATAATGCGATCGCGGCCGCGGCTGAGGTGAAGGAAGCACTGAAATAGGCGGGCAGACGGGACGGGCAAGACGGGCAAGACGGGCAAGACGGGCAGGACGGGCAGGACGGGCAAGACGGGCAAGACGGGCAAGACGGGCAAGACGGGCAAGACGGGCAGGATGGGCAGGATGGGCAGGATGGGCAGGATGGGCAGGATGGCAGGCCGACGCTGATCCGGCATCACCCGCCCATCTTGCCCATCCCGCCCATCTTGCCCATCTCCTTATGGCAGCCCTGCCAGTTCCGCCCGCGTCTCATCCGTCAGCCCACCTTCGTCGCTCACCTCCCAGATCGCGAACTGGATCGCATCGCGCGCGTCTGACGTGCTCACGTCCTTGTCCTTCACCAGCCCGATGATTTCCGCCAGGCCGGCGTCGTTCGACACCGGGCCGAAATGAAATTCATCGGTGTCAGTGCTGGGGTTGCGGTGCTCGTTGGTGCAGAAGAGCGAATACAGGATGGTAGTGTCGCTTCCTGCCCGGATGCGGATCCTGACCGGGACCACCTGCGTTCCGTTCTGGGTCGCCGTGTCGGCGGCGACCATGATCAATCCCGCCGGAAGCACGAACGACGTGTCGGTGGCACCACTGTTGTGGAGCGTCATGCACACGGCTACGAAATCCAGCGAACTCGATACCGGATCGAGCCCGGTGCAGGGACCGCTGGGAGCTCCGACGTAGACCGGGCCCATCATCGTGCCCTTGACGGAGATGTAGGCCGGCAGCGTGAACTGGGTTCCGGTGGGGTGGACGAATGGATGCGCGACGTTGCTGTTCCCGTCGTCATCGCCACCCGGCGGCCCGGTCAGGCCATGGTCGCTGCCGCATGCCGCAAGCGACGCTGCCGCGAGAAGAAGAGCCCACTGCCACCGCCGAATATTGCGTGCTGCCTGCATCATCCGTCTCCTGCGGCCTGCGCCGCCGTTCATTGCATGAGAGTTGGGGCCTGCCATCGTAAGACGCAGGACAGCCGGATCTACTCTCACCTGATGCCTGGCGCCGCAGTGGAGGGCGTGACAAAACGGCGGGCATAGGCGCCCGCGAGCGGCACAGCCCATTCCTTCCCCTGGAAGGCGCGGACCATCAGCAGGATCCAGAGCACGAAGCTGAACACGGCGAGCGCCAGCCCGGCCAACAGCGCCACGATCCAACCGATCACGGGAACGAAGGCCAGCATGGAAGAGGCAATGCTCAGCAGGACGCTGAGCGCGATCATTGCGACCGCGACCACGACGGATTGCATGGCGTGGAAGCGGACAAAGCGATTCTCCTTCTCCAGCAGGAGAAAGAGCACGCCGGTGATCGGGCCGAGAATGTAGGTGAGCAGGCCCGCGACATTGGCGGCGAGCCCGGTGCTGGTGCCAGTGTTTGCATCGGCGGACATGGCGACTCCTCGTGACGGTGGTGGCGCCCGGCGGTCCAGGGCGTCAGATTGGCCAGGTGAATTCTCCGGGCCCACCCGAGAGACGCGGCCCACTTCAATTCATTCTCACTCGCTCGTCCACGGAGGTCGTCCGACAGGATGCTCAACCGGCTCGTGCTTGTGCTGGCCCTCCTGCTCCCAGGCATCCCACCCCAGGCCGCTGACGGCCCACTCAGCATCACGCGCGCGACGCTCGCCGCCGTCGAAGGCGACAGTGCGTCGGCACTCGAAGCGCGGTGGTCCGCGCAGGTGGCGAGTGATCCCGGGAATCGCTCAGCCGCGCTGGGCCTCGCGACACTTGCGCGACTGCAATACCGCTACACCGATGCGGCCCGCCGGTACCGGGCGCTTGACCTGGACCCTCCTGATGCCTTCTCGGTGCATGCCCATCTTGGCCTTGGGATGGCCTTCGACGCGCAGGGCCTGCAGGCACGGGCCGATTCACAGTTCCGGCGCGCACTCGCGGGCGCGCGCACGCTGCGTGACAGCACAGCCGAGGCGGTTGCCCTCATGAACCTCGCGTACCTGGTCGCGACGCTTCAGGGTATCGACGATGGCATGGCGTACCTCGACAGCGCCCGGCAGGTGCTTCCCGCCGCGAAAGCAGAACTGCTGGCCGACTGGCACCGCCGGCATTCAGTCCTGCTGGCCGTCCAGTCGGATCCGGGTGCCAGCGCGGAAGCGGAGGGATGTGCGCGCTCGGCGGCGTCCCTGGGTGCGCGACGGCTGGAAGCCGACTGCCTGCAGGCCGCCGCGCTCGACCTGCGGATCCGGGGGCTGGCGGACTCCTCACTCCTGATGTTGCGACGTGCCGCCAGTCTCCAGCGCGCCGCGCGGGACCGGTCACGTCTGGCCGAGACGCTCATGCGCCAGGCCGACATCCTGCGCGGGAATGCCGCGTTCGGCCAGGCGCACCGGGTGCTCGACGAAGCGCTCCAGGAAGCCGCTGCGTCCCACAACCTGCTGGCGCTCGCGTCGGCGCACACCGGTGCGGGATCGCTGGCGCTCAGGGTGCAGGACTTCGCGACGGCGGACGCCGAGTTGAGGCAGGCCGTCGTGCTATTCGAGCAGCAGGGAGACCCGGCCGGGGCCATGCTGGCCCGGTCGTTCCTGCCGACCCTGCACGCGGCGGAAGGCGACGTTGCCGGCGCGGCACGCGACGCCGATTCCATCATCGCGTGGTATCGTCACACCGGCGAAGTGCCGAACGAATTCGAGATGCTTCGCACGCGCGCCTCCATCGCGATGCGCGCCGGCGACTGGGAGACGGCGGCGCGGGTGCTCGCCCAGGCCGGCCGGCTCGCCGCTGAGCATGGTATGAATGACTGGCGGGGATCGCTCGAGCTCGACCAGGGGCGGCTCGCACTCTATCGTGGTGTGCTTCCCGACGCTGAACGGCACCTGAGGACGTATCTCGCCGGCCTCGATTCCAGTGCGCACGTGTCGCGGCACGAGGCAGAACTGCGGTTGTCGGAGGTCTACGCGCGCCAGGGCCGGCTCGACGTGGCCGAACAGGAGATGGCGCAGGCCGATGACGCGCTGGACCGCTGGCGGGAGGCGCTGGCCGATCGCGAACTCAGGATGCTGGCGTTTCAGGCCATGCCAACGGAAGACTACGAACGCCATGCCAGCGCAGCACGCGTCCTCGCTGCACTGGCCGCTGGAGGCCGCCTGCGCCCTGCCTTTGCCCTCGCCGAGCGGCGCCGTGCGCGTGCCCTGGCCGACCGAATGGCAGAAGCCGATGCACTCAGCCGTGATGATGCCACGCCTGGTCTCGCCGCCCGCATCCACGCGCAGGCCACGCCGGCCACGGCAGCTGGCGTGATGGCCACCGTACTTGACGACAGCACCGCATTGCTCGAGTACGTGGCCGGTGCGGGCGACGCACCGGTCACCGTATTCACGGTGACACGCGAGGGTGTGCATGCGACGCAGCTGGCGTCACTCGCGTTAATCGAGAATGACATCGCACGTTTCGTCGTCCTGCTCGAGAGCGGCGATGCGGCGGACCAGCTTGGCCGCAGGCTGGGTGCCGCGCTGCTCGACTCCGCGCTCGTGTCGCTCCCACCCACCATTACCCGGCTGATGATCGTCCCCGACGGCACCCTGCACCACGTGCCTTTCGATGCGCTGACATTATCCGCCGGGCAGCCAGTCGTCAGCCGGTATGCGGTGAGCATTGCGCCATCGGCGGGCGTCGTCGCGGTACTGCGACGCCGGAGCGAACGGGACAGTGGCGACCCGGGCCCGGCAGCGCTGCTGGCGTTCGGAGATCCGGTCTTCGGCGCCTCCCGCGGCGAGGAGCAGTTGCCCAGACTGGAGGGTTCGGGTGATGAAGCGGAAGACGTGGGCAGCTATGCGGCGGATGCCACTGTCCGGCTCCGAGAGGATGCAAGCGAAGCGTTTCTCAAGCAGGCCACCCTGGAGCAGTTCGATGTGATCCATTTCGCGACCCATGCGCTGGTGGATGAGGCACGCATGGACCGGACCGCGCTTGCGCTGGCGCCCGGCAACGGCGAGGACGGGCTCGTGACGCCCGCGGAACTGGCGAGCCTGCATCTGTCCGCCCGGCTCGTGGTGCTCTCGGCGTGCCAGACGGCGGGCGGCACGCTGGTGCAGGGCGAAGGCATCGCGGGGCTCACGGCTCCACTGCTCGTTGCGGGGGCGCGCGCCGTGGTGGCAACCCGGTGGCAGGTGCGTGACGAGCAGGTGGTGCAGATGATGGACGATTTCTACGGGGCGCTGGCAGCGGGAGAGCCAGTCGGTGCCGCGCTCCGCTCGGCCAAGCTTGCCGCGATGGACCGTCACGCACCGGCGAGCGAGTGGGCGGCATTCACGGTGGTGGGCGATCCGATGGTCACTGTTGGCGTGAGGCGGCCGCATCGGATGTCAGTCCTGTGGGCTGCAGCGATTGCTGGCGGCCTGCTGGGGCTGCTGGGATTCACGAAAGCACGAAGGGCACGAAAACACGAAAGCGTGCTCTAAGGAGCGCGGATTTCCAGCGGCCTCATTGAAGAGTGGGCTGATCCACCACCTGGCAGGCTAGCGCGGAGCCACCAGCGGTAGGTGCCAGCGGGCACCTGGTGGGCGGCGTCCAGTGTGATCGTCGTGTCCGTGGTCTCCGCGGACGTGACGACCGAGCCATCAGTCGCGAGGACTTCCATCCGATAACCGGTGGCACCCGGTACGGAATGCCACATGAATGTGAGCGACTGGCTGGGTGGCACCGAGGCGCCCGGTGCGAGGAGCACGACGGCATCCGCAGCACCGCGCGCGGCATTTTCCGGCGGACTGATCCGGCGCACCACTGCCACCGCGAGCAGGATCGACGCTGCCAGCGCCACCGGGACGTACCAGCGCCGGCGGGACCGGGCGACGGGTGCATCAGTGGCGGCACCGGCCCGCTCGATACCACGCAGCAGCTCAAACTCCGGCAGGCATCGCTCGCACCCCATGACATGGTCCAGCGTGGCGAGCCGCACTTCGTCGGGCCCTTCCTTCTGAACGAGTGCGAGCAGTGCCTCGGGCGACGGGCATTCCGCCGGGGACGATGGCCGCTTCATGGCCTCGCCGTAAACGCTTCTCAATTCCGCGTCGTTCATGCCGCTCCCTCTCTCTGCTCCGGCCCGATTCCCTGCTCCCGCAGGCGTGACCGCAGGTCGTCCAGCCCGCGATAGAGAAGGTTGCGCGTCTTGGCCTCCGACCAGCCAAGCAGACTGGCGATTTCCTCGCGCGGATAGCCGGCCAGGTACATGCGGACCACCGGCCTTCGGCTTGGTGTGATGGACTCGATGGCCTGGGCTACCCGGGCAGCGAGTTCGGTGTGGGCCAGCGCCTGCTCGGGTCCGGGCGCATGATCTGACAGCAGCTCGCCATGGGTTTCGACGGGCACGCTCACGTCGGCCCGGCGGCTGCGCCGGCGGCGGAGCAGGTCCACCGCGGCCGACATCGCCGTCCGATAAACGTAAGACGCAGAGACCTGCCGGACCTGCTCACCCTCGCGCTGGGAGCGCCACAGACGAATCCGGACGTCCTGCATCACTTCATCGAGGTCGGACTCGGCGAGGCGGTGACGCAGTCCCACCTGGCGCACCATGGCGCCAAAGCGGGAGACCACGGCTTCGACGGCAAGGGAGAGATGATGGTCGTGCGGGTGCGTCATGCCAGCTTCATACGTGCTCGCTCTGCATGACGAAGACGCCACGTGGCGTGGCCGTGATCATGCGTGAGGCAGGCCCGCGGCGAAACCGGGCCATCGGGCCGAAGGGCGGTGCACTGGTCCCGTCATCCGCCCGGGTCCAACCTTCGGCGCGACAGCGTTCGAGGAGCCGCTCCGCGAACTGCCCGGCGTCATCGAGATCGGCCCACACAACCATGCGGGTGGGCGGAACAGTGGCGACGAGCCCCCCCACCATGGATTCGGCGTCCGGCATGAACAGGAGTTCCGATGGATAGTCCGCTGGGCGCTCCGCGGAGGGCTCGAAGAACGAGAACATCAGCTCGAATGGCTCGTCGTCTCCCCGACGCTCGACGGTAGCCTTGATCCCCGGGGCCGGCCGCTTGCGCACCCGATAGGTCAGGCCATCCGCCCCGGCAAACTCGGTGTCGCTGCTTGCCGGGTCATCGAGAATTTCGGTGATGCGCCTGCCGATGGCGGGGTCTGGTTTCATCGGAGTACCTCGATGCGTCGGGGGAGCTCGCGGCGCGTCTAGAACCGCGCCATTTCCTCCATTGCTGCGCGCAGCGACCCTACCTGCGGCAGGATCACTTCTTCCAGCTCCGGGGCGTAGGCGACAAACGTATCGGTGGACGCCACCCGCTTGACCGGCGCATCGAGCCACACGAAGGTCTCGTCGGCGATCCGCGCGGCGAGTTCGGCACCGTAGCCCCAGCTCAGCGAATCTTCATACGCCACGATCGCCCGGCTGGTCTTCTTGACCGAAGTGTAGATGGTGTCCCAGTCCACCGGGTTGAG
>DAIMFY010000056.1:0-8978 GCA_036724295.1 Gemmatimonadales bacterium
GGCAATCCCAACAACGGCTGGGAAAGCACCCACAGCGTGGAGCAGGGCGCGTTCGGCGTGGATATCCGCAATCGCGACGGGCTGATCGCGCTCTCCGACATGCGCACCGGTCTCTGGCTGTTCAAGCTCAAGGGCTTCAACGGCTGGAATGGCAAGGACTACGGCATGGCCAACATCTCGAGCGTGCAGGACTGGGCCCATGGCCCTGCCGGCGCCGCAGGTGGTGCGAGTAGCCAGTGAGCCGATGGAGGCTTTCCCTGCTGGCGGCCGGCGCACTCCTGGCCGCGCCGCCTTCGGGGCCTTATGACATTGCGCTGCTGGCAACGCCCAGGGCCGGCGGGGCGGAAGGACATGCGCGACTGGTCTTCGCCGAGTCGCCCTTCGGTGTCGCGGTCACGGCGGACGGCCGAGCGCGCTACGATATCCAGGTCACTGCTGCCAATCTCCCGGCACCATCGAGCGTGGGCGACTACACCTCCTACGTGGCCTGGGAAGTTTCCACCGATCTCTCCGCGTGGCGGCGGCTCGGCGTGGTGCGCAATGGCACGACGACCGTTGGCCAGGCGGAGCTCAACAAGTTCCTCTTCGTGATTACGGCAGAGGCAGACTCCACGAGCTCGGCACACGCGGGCCCCACCATCCTGCACGGCCATTCGCCGAGCGGATGGCTGCAGTCATTCCTTACGCATCCGCTCTTCCGCGGCGTTTCGCAATGAGGCGCGCACCGACGCTGCTGCTGGCCGGCGTGCTCTGGCTGGGCGCGCCGCAATCGCTCCGTGCCCAGCAGCCGACAGCACAGATGGACCACATGCATATGGACGACTCGGCCATGGCCATGCCGGTGCCGATGCCGGCGGGCATGAAGATGATGCCGGGCCTGGTGGGACTGGTGCCGCCCGGCGAGACCTTCCTGCCGGGCGCAGGCAAGCGACTCTCCAGTCTCCCCGAGGCAGTTGCCGCGAAGGTCACACCGCTCAAGAGCGGCGACACCCTGGACCTCACCGCCGGCCTGGTGCGGCGCACCATCAAGGGCCAGACATTCGCGATGTACGCCTTCAACGGACAGGTGCCGGGTCCGCTCATTCGCGTCCCCCAGAACGCCATCATCACGGTGCGCTTCCACAACCGGATCGACCTGCCCAGCAGCGTGCACTGGCATGGCGTGCGGCTCGACAATGCGTCGGACGGCGCGGTGGGGGTGACCCAGGATCCCGTTGCACCGGGTGGTGATTTCACCTACACGGTGCATTTTCCCGATGCCGGCATCTACTGGTATCACCCGCACGTGCGGGAGGACATCGAGCAGTCCATGGGGTTGTTCGGCAACATGCTGGTGGACGCGCCAGGTGGCGACTACTACTCGCCCGCCAACCAGGAGCAGGTGCTCATGCTGAGCGACCTGCTGATGCAGGGCGACACGCTCATCCCCTTCGGGAAGGACCTGATCGACTTTGCGCTGATGGGGCGGGTGGGCAACGTGCTGCTGGTGAACGGGGAGCCACACTATCACCTGAATGTGCATCGCGGCGAGGTGGTGCGCTTCTTTCTCACCAACGTCTCGAACTCGCGTACCTGGAACGTCTCGTTCGGCGGCGCGCCCATCAAGGTCCTGGCGTCTGACGTAAGCCGTTTCGAGCACGAGGAGATGGTGCCGAGCGTGGTGCTGGCGCCGGCCGAGCGCTACATCGTGGAAGTGCGGTTCGAGAAGCCGGGGCGGTTCGCCATGGTCAACGCGGTGCAGGCCATCAATCACTACCGCGGCGAGTTCGAGCCCGAAGTGGACACCTTGGGCACGATCACGGTGGATTCCACCGCCGCCACGCCCGACTACGCAGCGCAATTCGCGACGCTGCGGAGTTACGACAGCGTCACGGCGGACGTCGATCGCTACCGGAAGTATTTCGGCAAGGCGCCTGACAAGTCGATCACGCTCACGGTGCGCACGTCGGGACTCCCGCTTGCCACGGTGCAGTTCATGACCATCGATACGGCCTACTTCGCGCCGGTAGAGTGGGTGGACGGCATGCCCGACATGAACTGGCTCTCCACCAGCGGGCAGGTGCAGTGGATCCTGCGGGACAATGCAACCGGCAAGGAAAACGGCGACATCGACTGGCACGTGAAGCGCGGATCGGTGGTGAAGCTCCGGATCTTCAACGACCCGACTTCATTCCATCCCATGCAGCATCCCATTCATCTGCACGGCCAGCGGATGCTGGTGGTCTCGCGCGATGGCGTGCCAACGCAGAACCTGGTATGGAAGGACACTGCACTCATCCCGGTGGGCTCCACGGTAGACCTGCTCATCGACGCCTCGAACCCCGGCGACTGGATGCTGCACTGCCACATCGCCGAGCACCTGGGGGCGGGAATGATGATGGTGGTGCACGTGGAGTGAGGCGGGAAGGCGGGACGGCGGGACGGCGGGAAGAGATGACGGCAGGCGCAGAAATCTCGACAGGCCCATGTAGGGGCGGCCTGTCGAGATCGTGCCTCATCCGTACGTCACTTCCCGACTGCCGCTGCCAGCTCTCGGACTCCCCGCTTCAACTCCACCTCATCCACTGCAGCAAATCCGAGCTGCAGTCCTTCGCGGGCTTGACGGGCGACAGCGTACTCGCTGATCGGCGTCACCTGTACGTCACGCTTCGCTGCTGCTTCCGTCACATCCTGCGCATTCAGGCCATCCGCCAGCCACCCGACCGTCTGCAATCCCGCTTCGATATCGGAAATCGTGAGGAGTCCATCCAGGTGCCGACGGCCTTCCTCGAGGAGAACGCCGAGGCGCTGCGCGTAGATCTCGCGCATGCGGCGGATGTGGCGGCCGAAGTGGCCATCCGCGATGAAATCTGCGAGGATGGCCTGCTCCAGCACCGGCCCATGCCGCCGTGACACGCTGAGCATGGTCGCGACGCGCTCCACCAGCGATTCCGGCACCACGAGATAGCCGAGCCGGAGCGCCGGGAAGAGCACCTTGCTGAAGCTGCCGGCCAGCAGCACCCGGTCATCCTCATCGAGGCCCTGCAGTGCCGGCACTGGGGCGCCGGAATAGCGGAACTCGCTGTCGTAATCATCTTCCAGGATCACGGCATTGGCGGCGTGGGCCCAGGCGAGCAGCGCGAGCCGCCGGGCAAGACTCATTGTCACGCCGAGCGGGAACTGATGAGCAGGGGTGACATAGATCATGCGCACGTGGCGCAGCAGCCGCGGGGGAAGCGTCACGCCCTCGGCGTCCAGCGGCAGCCCCACGACTTGTGCTCCCACCGCCTGGAAGGCCAGCGCCGCGCCGGTGTAGCCGGGATCCTCCATGGCGACGCGATCACCCGGGTCGAGAAACAGCCGTGCGGCGAGGTCGAGCGCGTCCTGCACGCCCGACACGATGCAGACCTGGTCCGCAGTGCAGCGGACCCCGCGGGCGCCGGTGAGATAGCCGGCGATGGCCTCACGCAGCGGAGGATACCCCTGGGCCGGGCATCCCATGAGCAGCTGCGTCGTCACGGTGCGCAAGCGGCGCCCGGCAACCTGGGCCCAGAGCGCGGCGGGCACCAGGTCGAGCGCCGGCTGGTTAGCCCGGAACGCGCGAATGCGAAGCGGTGGCGTCGTGGACCAGGACGTCGTGCGCCGGGCCACTTCTGACAACCGGATGCCAGCCACGCCCGCGCGCCGCCTGACACGCACGCTCGGCCCACGTACGCCGAGCAGCGCATCGGGCAGGACGTCGTTCACGAAGGTGCCCGACCCGGTTCGTCCCCGGACGTAGCCCTCGGCCCTCAGCTGGTCGAACGCCGAGACCACCGTGCCGCGCGAGAGCTGGTATTGGCGAGCGAGATCCCGGGTGGCGGGCAGCCGGAGTCCGGGGCTGAGGCGCCCATCGAGGATGGCTGCCCGGAGCGCATCATAGAGCCAGCGGCCGGCGGTGGTGCCGGACCCCCTCGGGGGGAGCGCGAGCGGGAAGGAGGCGGATTGGCGGGGCATGAGAAGTGGTCCAGTCAAGATAGCATAAATGGCTCTGCTAGACAGGTCCACTTCCTTGCATATTGGTCCCGTCAGTTACGCGCGGACGAAATCATGGGCATGGAACTCGTTGCGGGGCAGAGGTTGTTGACTCAACTGGGTCAACGGTCAACGGTCAACGGTCAACAACCTCGGCCGCGCCTGCTTCGTCGCCTGTTGACCGCTCTCATCCGGAACGCCGTGCCGGGAGACGGGGCGTGGACGCCGAACGCCGAACGCCGGATCTTGAACCCCCAGACCCTCGACCGCAGACCTCTTTCACCCAATACCGGAACTCCATCATGACCACGACAACCACTGAAACGATGCCCGAGCGCCTCCACTACGCCAGGACCTCCGCCGGCGCGTACCACGCGATGCTGGGCCTGGAGAAGTATCTGCATGAGTGCGGGCTGGAAATCCCGCTCATTCATCTCGTCAAGATGCGCGCATCGCAGATCAACAAGTGCGCCTACTGTCTTGACATGCACTCGAAGGACCTGCGTGCGATTGGTGAGACCGAACAGCGGCTCTACACGCTCGAGGCGTGGCGGGAGTGCCCGTGGTTCACCGACCGCGAGCGCGCTGCGCTGGCCTGGACCGAGGCGGTGACCCTCATAGCCGACGGACAGGCGCCTGATGAGGTCTACGAAGAGGTGAAGACTCACTTCACCGAGAAGGAACTGGCCGACCTCACCGTCGCGATCGCGACGATCAATGTGTGGAACCGGCTCTCCATCGCGGGACGGAGCACACCGGGAACGTATGAAGTAGGGAGTTAAGGGTCAGGGGTCAGGGCGGAGAGACGAGGGCCCCTCTGTCCGCCCGCCCTGACCCTCCGGATCCCTAGAACTGAGGCAACCCCAGATCAAACTCGAGATCCACCGCGAGGTCCGAGGTTGCCGTGCCGCCGCTGGCGGGCAACGTGGCCGTTATGGTGCCGGTGACGCGCTTGGATGTCGCCGAGGTGATGGTGATCGTCCCGGTGCCCGTGGTGCCGCCCCAGCAGCAATCCGAGCCGGCAGGGTCATTGGCCGGGCCCTGCACCTGCACGATCCGGATCGGGTTGGTCTGGCTGAGACTGTAGGTCCCTTCCCCAGTGAACGCACCGATCGACACCGAGACGGTGTGCGCAGTGTTGCTCGCAGTGAGGCCAAAGGTGGTCGAGGTCGTCAGCGCGATGGCTGTCGAGGCGTTCCAGGCGCCATCCACGCTGCCCCGCGCAAAGCCGCCTTTCTCCTCGGGCACCGTGGGCAGCGAGCCACTCGACTTGACTGCAAGGTCGAAATCGCCATTGGTGACTTCCCGTGTCCCCGTGGCCCCACCCGACACCGCCTGCGCCACGAAGCTGAACGTGCCCTTGATGCGGGTGGCGGAGAGCTGCGTGATCGTCACCGTCCCGGCATCTCCGCTCAGATCGGTGCCCCAGCCCTTGCCATCGTCCACGATCACCGCGGACGCCCCATCCACCGTCGGGCCGACACCAATCGCGTAGGTACCAGGGCCGCGGACATTGTAGAGAGAGATGTTGATGGCCTCGGACGAGGTGCCTTCGACGTGGCCTCCCGAAATGACGTAAATGCCGGGCGCCTGCGCGGTGACGTTCACCCCGAGGTTCACGTAGGCCGGATCGCTGGAAAACTCTTCGCCGCCAACCAGGGCGGTAAAGTGCCCGTCGGCATCACCCGAGGGCCCACTCTCGCCGCCGCAGGCAGCGAGCAGAATGGTGGTGGCAAGCAGAGCGTGGCGCATGACGGCATCCTTGGCGTCGAGAGTGGAGGCCGCCCTTCCCTTCTTCCCGGGCTGCCCGTAGCATATCCGAATCCCATTACCGCATTGCGCCAAACCACGGGAAGAACTGTCATGACCGTTCCCCATTTCGCCGCCGGCCAGCTGGACGCGCTCTACGAGGACGCGTACGAGGAGCTTCGCCGGCTGGCCTCGGCGGTGCGGCGGAGCGACCCCGGCGCGACCCTCTCGCCCACCACGCTGGTGAACGAGGCGTGGCTGAAGCTCGCGGCCTCGCCGCCCAGGGCGCTCGCCTCGCGGCTCCACTTCAAGCGCATCGCCGCGCGCGCCATGCGCCAGGTGCTGGTCGAGGCCGCCCGTCGGCGGACGGCTGGGAAGCGCGGCGGCGGCGCGGTGGCCATGGTGACATTCGATGCCGAACTCGACGCTCCCGATGCCCAGGCCGACGACGTGATCGCCCTCCACGACGCGCTCGATGCGCTTGCGGTTGAGCAGCCGCGCCTCGCGGAGATGGTCGAGTGCCGATTCTTCGGTGGCCTCAGCGCGGCGGAGACCGCCGAGGTGCTCGGTGTCTCGGAAGCCACGGTTCAGCGCGACTGGCGCGCCGCCCGCGCCTGGCTCGCGCTCGAGATGCGGCACGGGTGACGACCCCCTCCTGGGAGCGATTGCAGGCTCTCTTCCACGCCACGCTGGAACAGCCGGAAAGCGCGCGCGAGGCATATCTCGCCTCGCACAAGGACCAGGATCCCGCGCTCATCAGTGGCGTGCGCGCCATGCTTGCGGAAGACGCCCGCACCGATTCCCTGCTCGATCGCGACCTGGGCTACGCCGCGCAGGCGGTGCTGGGCGAACCCGCCCCCCGGGAGCTCGGCCCCTACCGGATCCTCCGGCTGATCGGGAGCGGCGGGATGGGCGCGGTCTATCTGGCCGAGCGGCATGACCTGGCGAGCCGGGTGGCGGTGAAGGTGCTCCGCGATGCCACGCTCTCTCCCGGACGCCGCGAACGCTTCCTCGCCGAGCAGCGGATGCTGGCGCAGATGCAGCACCCCTTCATCGCGCGCATCCACGACGCCGGCGACCGGGCAGACGGCACCCTCTGGTTCGTGATGGAGTTCGTGGACGGGCTACCGCTCACCGATTTCGCCGAGCGGCACCAGCTGCCGATCGCCGAGCGGCTGCGCCTCTTCCGCGGTGTCTGCGAGGCGGTCCAGCATGCCCACCGCCACGCCATCATTCACCGCGACCTCAAGCCGTCGAACATCCTCGTCACCGATGATCGCACGGTGAAGCTGCTCGACTTCGGCATCGCAAAGCAGCTCGAGGATATCCACTCCGCGGCCGATCCCACCCGCACCGGCCTCCAGCCGATGACACCGGCCTACGCCGCGCCCGAACGGTTGCGCGGCGCCCGCATCGGTGTCTTCACGGACGTGTATTCGCTGGGCGTGGTGCTGTATGAACTGCTGACCGGACACCTGCCGTTCGACTTGCGCGATCGTTCACCGGGTGAGGTCGAGACCATCATCCTCGAGCAGGAGCCGGTGCGCCCGTCGGTGGCGGCCGCCGGGAGCCACACCGGAAAATCGGAAGGCCGAGCCGCCTGGGCCGATCTCGACGTGCTCTGCCTCACCGCGATGCACAAGGAACCGCAGCGCCGCTACCGGGACGTGGATGCCCTGCTCCGCGACGTGAACCACTTCCTCGCCGGCGAGCCTCTCGAGGCCCGCCCCGACACCCTGAAATACCGGCTGGGAAAGTTTGCGCGGCGGCATCGGCGCGGCGTTGTGGCAGCGACGCTGCTGCTCACCTCGGCGGTGGGTGTTGTCAGTTTCTACTCGGTCCGGCTGGCGCGCGCCCGGAACGCCGCGCTGGCTGACGCGGCACGCGCCGAGCGTATCCAGCAGTTCATGGTGGACCTGTTCCAGGGGGGCGAGGCGGTGGCGGGGCCGGCGGAAAGCCTGCGCGTCGTGACCCTGCTCGATCGTGGCGTGCAGACGGCCCGCACTCTGTCGACTGAACCCGTGGCGCAGGCCGAACTCTACGCCACGCTCGGCGGCGTGTTCCAGAAGCTGGGCGACCTGGAGCGCGCCGATACGATGCTGCACGAGGCGCTGGCCAGCCGGAGGCTCCACGGCAACCGCTCCGCCGCCGTCGCCTCGAGCCTCGTGGATCTGGGCCTCCTGCGGCTGGAGCAGGCCCAGCTCGACAGCGCAGAAGCGCTGGTGCGTCAGGGGCTCACACTCGCCCGGCAGTCGCATCCGGCCAGTCCGCTCGTCGTGGCGCAGGCCATGGCCGCGCTCGGCGCGGTGCTCGAGGCAAAGGGTGATTACCCCGGCGCCATCGCCACCCTGGAGGAGAGCATCCGCCTGGGCGTCGACGCAGGCGCTCCGGCCACTGACATCGCCTCCAACACGGCGGAGCTCGCCAACTCGCACTTCTATGCCGGGCATTACGACCAATCCGATTCGCTGAACCAGCAGCTGCTGTCCACTTATCGGACGGTCTACGGGCCACGACATCCGCTGGTGGCCGATGCGCTCATCAACCTCGGTGCCGCCCAGTTCAATCGAGGCCACTACACCGACGCGGAACGTTACGACCGGGAGGCACTCGGCATCATTCGCGCCTGGTACGGCGACGATCATCCCGAGACGGCATCGGGCGAGACGCTGCTCGCCCGGGCGCTGGTCTACCAGGACCGCTTCGATGACGCGCGTCCGCTGCTCATGCATGCACTCGGCGTGCAGGAACAGACCTATGGTCCGGTGCATCCGAGGGTGGCCTCGGCGCTCAATGAGCTGGGCAATTCGGCACTGGCTGGCAATGATTATCGGGCGGCGGAAAAGTACTTCACGCGGATGCGGAACATCTACCGCCAGGTGTACGGCGAGGACCACTACCTGTACGCGCTCGGCGTTTCCAATCTTGCCAGCGTCTATCTGGCCGAGGGTCAATACCGACGCGCCGAACCGATGTTCCGCGAGGCGGCGACGCGCTATGCCGCGGCGCTCTCACCCGATCACCTCTTCACTGGCGTCGCTCGCATCAAGCTTGGCCGCACCCTGCTCCGCGAGGGCCGGTTCCGGGAGGCGTACGCAGAGACCACCGCCGGACACCAGATTGTCGCGAAGCAGGCCACACCGTCGGTGAGCTGGCTGGAGCAGGCACGGAAAGACATGGAGGAGGAGGAAGTCGGGTTGAGTCAACGGTCAACGGCCGACCGTTGACCGTTGACC
>DAIMFY010000056.1:9078-10247 GCA_036724295.1 Gemmatimonadales bacterium
GACCGTCCTCACGCCGTCGCAAACTTCCTGAAACCCGCCAGCGCCAGGTATACCGCCGCGGCCAGGGAGAGATAGAATCCGAAGCCAAAGCTGAACAGGTCGAAAAATCCCGGTCCATCGCCGCCCGACGACATGCCGCTCGTTGCGTGGAAGCCCGCCCAGAGCGCCCAGAGCACCGCAAGCAGTGGCAGGCAGAGTGCGAGCCAGCCCCGGCGGTCACGCCAGAAGTAGGGCACCGCGATTCCCACATAGCTCAGCAGCAGGAGGAGTTTCACGCCGCCAGCCCCGCCCATCTGGCTGAGCAGCTCGGCGAGGTCGTAGAGCGGCTTGCCCTGGCTCATGCCGAAGAAGGAGATGCTGATGGCGTTGAAGGCAATGGTGCCGAGCAGAAAGGCGACGTAGGCGATCAGCGTGTTGCGCCCATAGAACTGGACCAGGCCGCTGGCGTTGATGGCGGGAGCCGTGGCGGCAGCAGTGCCGTCGCCGCCCTTGGCCAGCGATGCGCCGAGACCGCCGACCAGCCCGCCGAAACGCCCCTTCAGCTCGGCCGCCTTCTCCTTGAGGAGCACATCGTCGGCCACGGGAATGGTGGACTGGATCAGGCCGTTGGCCATCGCCACCTCGACCGTCTTGCCGACGACCGGCGCGATGTTGCCTTTCCAGAGGCTGATGTTGAAGGCGTACTGCTGGCCGTCAGCCACGATGACACCGCTGCCGTCATTGCCGTTGTACTGCAGTATCCTGCCGCGCATGATGCCGTCCCCCTCCGCAGATGGAAGCGTGCTGGCGCCAGTCCGGACGGCTGGCTGCTTCGCATTGCGTGAAAGGGGGGCGGAAATGGTCAGGGCATGCCCCGCCCTACTTCAGAAACAACAACTCCCGATACGTCGGCAGCGGCCAGAGGTCCGACGCGACGTTGGCCTCCAGCTGATCGGCCACGGCGCGGAGTCCGTCCATGGCGGGCCTCACCTTGCGCGCCATGTGGGTCGCGTGCTCCACCGGGTCAACGCCGTCATGGACGAGCGTCTTTTCCAGCTTGCCGATGGCGGCGCGCAGCGAAGCCACCTGCCTCACGAAGGCCTCCAGCGCTGCGTGCTCCTCATCGCAGGCGACATCCGCGGCCAGGGTTGCGCCCACCGCTTCGGCCATCAGCGCCTGGTGCTGCAGCG
>DAIMFY010000057.1:0-10163 GCA_036724295.1 Gemmatimonadales bacterium
TTGCCCAGGGCGGCATGGCACTGAGCCGATACTCGGCGTCGGCCGTTCTCCTGGGACTGATCGTCGCGCTGCTGCTCATCTTTCCGTCGAAACCGGCGGAAGCGGCGCATTAGGGGTCCGCGCTCTTGCGGTGCAAGGGATGAAGTGGAACTTTCAGTATCGTCGATTATCCCGTTAAACAGAGAGGTGAGATGCAGGCACGTCGCGCAATGATCATGGTATTGCTGGGCTTCGCCCTGGGTTGCGGCGAAGACCAAGCCGGGCCAGCAGGTCCCTCGACGCCAAGCCTCGTTGGTACATGGACGTGGATTGGATCGGAAGAACTAGGGAAGTCGTACGACGTGGACGGGACCGCCACTTTTCGTCCCGATTCAATGCTCGAATGGTCCGGAACCGTTGACTACCACACAGGGGGAGCCCCACTGCAGGACGTGTGGACCCACCAGTACTCGGTCCGCGCAGATACGCTGACCATCGGACCGCCGGAAACTGGAAGCCGGTGGGTGATCGGTGAGCAGGGGAGCGTGCTGACTCTCTCGCTCGCCGGGGCTACACCTCCCGACCAGGTCCTGACACTGCAACGGCTGGAGTAGCCGTCGGAAACGGGCCTACTCCGACGGTCAGGTCGCAGGTCGCGGGCGCCGAGCGTAACTTCTCAGCTCTCAGCTCGCAGCGCTTAGCTCCCCTTCAACGACGCCATGTCGATCACGAACCGGTACTTGACGTCGCCCTTGAGCATCCGCTCCCAGGCGGTGTTGATCTGGTCCATGCGGATGGTTTCGGTGCTGGCCGTGATGCCGTGCTGGCCGCAGAAGTCGAGCATCTCCTGCGTCTCCCGGATCCCGCCGATCAGCGACCCGGCAATCGACTTGCGATGAAAGATCAGGTCCATGGCCGAGTGCGGCGGATGCGGCGTGGGCGGCACACCCACGAGGCACAGCACCCCGTCCCGCTTGAGCGCCGAGAGCAGCGGATCGAGCTCGTGCCGCGCGGCGACGGTATTGAGCATGAAGTCCAGGGAGCCTTCCGCCTTCTTCATCGCGGCTGTATCGGTGGAGACCACCGTGCTGGTGGCGCCCAGGCCCGCAGCGTCGGCGGCCTTGGCCGGCGACGTGGTGAACACCGTCACCTCGGCGCCCATCGCAGCCGCCAGCTGCACCCCCATGTGCCCCAGGCCGCCGAGGCCGACAACCCCGACCCTGGAACCCGGTCCGACATTCCAGTGGCGCAGCGGCGAGAAGGTCGTGATGCCGGCGCAGAGGAGCGGAGCGGCGGCTGCCGGGTCGAGATTGCCAGGAATCGAGAGCACGAAATCCTCGGTGACCACGATGTCGGTCGAATAGCCGCCCGCGGTCATGCCACCCATGACCGGATCGGGCGACCCATACGTCATCATCATGCCGCCGGTACAGTAGTTCTCGAGATGGTCCAGGCAGCTCGAACAGGTACGGCAGGAGTCCACCAGGCAACCGACGCCAACCAGCTGGCCTTTCCTGAACCGCGTGACGTCGGCGCCAACCGCGGTCACCCGGCCAACGATCTCATGGCCTGGAATGACGGGATAATTGGCGGGAAACCACTCGCTCCGCGCAAAGTGAAGGTCGGAGTGACAGACGCCGCAGAAGAGAATGTCGATGGCGACATCGTGCGGACCTGGCGCACGACGCTCGATGGTGGTGCCCCGAAGGGGGGAAGTGGCGTCGAATGCGGCGTAAGCGGCTGTAGCCATGGATATGAACCAGTTGGGGTGACCTGGGCGGGCGGAGTTAGAATAATAGCGGCTCGGCGGCTCGGCGGCTCGGAAGGCGCGAGCGCTCTGCAGCGCCAGAGGGCGCGTCTGTCAGCGGCAGCCCCTGAATACCTCAACCACTTCGGGTCACCATGCGCCGATACTCACAACCCGCGAGCTTGCAATGGCACTTCCCCAGGCAGCTCGCCATCGCGATCGCCGTTCTGCTCGGTACCGCCGGCCCGCTCGCCTGCCAGTCGCCGGACAAGTGGCGCACCGACTGGGCCGATCTGGCTCGCTACCGCGCAGCGAATACGGAGCTAGGGGCGCCGAAACCGGGGGAGCAGCGTGTCATCTTCATGGGCAACTCGATCACCGACGCGTGGGCGAAGTATTTCCCGGCGATGTTTCCAGGCAAGCCGTATGTGGGCCGGGGCATCAGCGGACAGACCACGCCGCAGATGCTGGTGCGGTTCCGGCAGGATGTCATTGACCTGAAGCCCGCGGTGGTGGTCATCCTGGCCGGCACCAATGACATCGCCGGCAACACCGGGCCATCGACGCTGGAGATGATCGAGGACAACCTGGCGTCCATGGCCGAACTCGCCCAGGCCCATGGAATCAGGGTGGTGCTCGCGTCTGTCCTTCCGGTGTACGACTACCCCTGGAAACCGGGACTCGAGCCGGCACGGAAGATCATGGCTCTCAACAACTGGATCCGGCAGTATGCCTCGGCGCACGACGCCATCTATCTCGACTATCACTCGGCCGTGGCCGACGACCGGCAGGGCATGCGGAAGAACCTCTCCAGCGATGGCGTGCATCCGAACGAGGCGGGGTACCGAATCATGGCGCCGCTGGCCGAGCAGGCGATCAGTCGCGCGATGAAATAGACATTCTCTTTCACACTGTCCATGCCTTCACGCCGAAACTTTCTCGAGACCGCTGCCGCCTCTGCGCTGGGCATCTCCCTGCCAGTGGGGACGCTCCCGTCTCAGCCACAGCGGCGAGGCCGGGGCGGAATAGCCCCGGAGCCCGGCACCTTCATCGATGTTCGACGGGTGCCCGATCAGGTAAGCGTCCGGCTCGCGACCGGCCACCAGCAGCTTCGCCGGACCGCCAGTGATCGCTGGGAGAGCGCCCGCATCACGGTGATCACCAGCGCGGCTGAAGACGCGCTCGCCATCCAGCTCGCTGCGCCCGCTGCTGCGGTAGAGCGGATCCAGCTCCGGTGGAACGGCCAGCTCGACGGCCTCCTCCTCATTCTGGGCGACGCGTGGGAGCGTGGGTATGGTGACCTCGAATGGCGCGGGTTCGTGCCGGATCGAGTGATGCCATGGTATGCGGCCGGGTTCGATGGGGCACTGACCCACGCGTGGGGCGTGCGCACCGGCGCGAGCGCATTCTGCTTCTGGCAGCTGGATCCGCGGGGCATCACGCTCTCGGCGGACGTCAGGAGTGGTGGCCGTGGCGTCGAGCTGGGTACGCGCCTCCTGGATCTCTGCCAGGTACTCTGCCGAGCCGGCCAGCCTGAAGAATCGTCCTTCCAGGCCGTCCACTCCTTCTGCGGAATGATGTGCCCCTCGCCCCGGCTCGCGCCGGAGCCGGTGTATGGCAGCAACGACTGGTACTGGGCTTACGGCAAGAACAGCGCTGCCAGCGTGCTCGCCGACGCTGGCCACATCGTCGAGCTCTCACCGCAGGTGGCCAACCGGCCTTTTGTGGTGATCGATGACGGCTGGCAGCCGGAGCGCAGCGCCAGAGGCGGGAATGTCGGCCGATGGGACCGGGGAAATGAGAAATTCCCTGACCTGCCCGATCTCGCCGCGAGCATCCGGAAGCGGGGTGCACGGCCCGGCATCTGGATCCGGCCGCTACTCGCACCGGACGGCACGCCCAAAAGCTGGCGGCTACCGCGCGACGAGAAAATCCTTGATCCCTCCATCCCCGACGTGCGGCAGAAGGTGGCAGCCGACATTGCCCGGCTCCGTCGCTGGGGCTTCGAACTGGTCAAGCACGACTATTCCACCGTGGACATCCTGGGGCGCTGGGGCTTCGAGATGGAACCAGATCTCACCAAGGGCGGATGGACGTTTGCCGGCGGCCCGACTCGCACGACGGCAGAAGTCATTAACGACTTCTACGGGACCATCCGGAATGCGGCAGAGGACGCGCTCGTCATCGGCTGCAACACGGTGAGCCATCTCTCGGCGGGCCAGTTCGAGCTCTGCCGCGCCGGTGATGACACCAGCGGCACTGACTGGGCGCGCACCCGGAAGATGGGTGTCAACACGCTGGCCTTTCGCGGCGCCCAGCATGGCGCGATGTACGGCGTGGATCCGGATTGCGTGGGCGTGACAAACGAGATCCCGTGGTCGCTGAACCGCCGGTGGCTCGATCTCGCCGCGCGAAGCGGGACGATGCTCTTCGTTTCTCTCGCGCCCGACGCGCTGGACGAGGCACGGCGGCGTGACCTTCGCTCCGCGCTCGCCATCGCTGCCGCGCCGCAACCGCTGGGCGAGCCGCTCGACTGGCAGCACACCACCTGGCCCACGCGGTGGCGGCTGATGGCAAGCACACGAACTTACGACTGGATTTCGGAATAGCGCTGGCCCCCGAAGGGCAGGCCGAGACTCAAGCGGAACCGGACCATGGCCGAACTTCCGATCAAGCGCTTTCGTTCCCGTGTCGCCTGGGAGCGCTGGCTGCTGAAATATCACGAAACCTCAGACGGCGTCTGGCTGGAAATGGCGAAGAAGCAGAGCGGGCTGCCATCGGTCAATCATGCCGAGGCGCTCGAAGTGGCCCTCTGTTGTGGCTGGATCGACGGGCAGGTTGCGTCGGTGGACGGCAACTGGTATCGCCAGCGGTTCACCCCGCGCCGGGCCCGCAGCAAGTGGTCCCAGATCAATTGCGCGTCGGTGGAGCGACTGCATGCAGCTGGCCGCCTTACGGCGGCCGGGATCCGTGAAATGGAAGCAGCCAGGGCCGATGGACGCTGGGACGCAGCGTACGCGCCATCCAGCCGGATCAGCGTTCCAGACGATCTTGCGGCGTACCTCAGGACCCACGCACGCGCCCGCCGATTCTTCGAGCAGCTCGACAGCCGGAACCGCTACGCAATACTCTACCGGCTCCAGGATGCCAAGCGGCCCGCGACGAGGCAGCGCCGCCTGGACAAGTTCGTCCGGATGCTGGAGGCCGGCGAGACGCTGTATTAGGGAATCACGAAACTACCAACGACCGGAAAACATGAAGGCGAGAGGCATCACGCTGTGGTGGTGGCGCCCGGCCCGCCTCCCATGACGACCCGGTTCCGCCCCTCGGCCTTGGCCCGGTAGAGTGCGGAGTCTGCCGCCTGGTACAGCGTCGCGGGCGTCGGATTCTCATCCGGCAACGCGACGCCGCCACTCGCCGTGGTGAGGATGGCATTGCCTGCGATGGCCACGGGCCGCGCTGCCACCGTGGCCCCCAGGCGCTCGGCCGTCGCCAGGGCGCTCTGGGCGTCTACTCCAAAAAGGATCACCGCGAACTCCTCGCCACCGATGCGGAAGAGCCGGTCAAATGGACGCATCTCCGAGCTGATCGCCTGGGCCGCGGCGCGGAGCACTTCATCGCCCGCCGCGTGGCCATGGGTGTCGTTGACCCGCTTGAAGTGATCGAGATCGAACAGCACCAACGCGAAAGATTCACCCATGCGCTGCCGGCGGGCGAACACCTCGGTCAGCGCAATGTCAAACGCGCGACGGTTGAGGAGCCGGGTCAGTCCATCGCGCTGGGCCAGGTCGGCGAGCGCATCCTCTGTCTCGTGGATGCGCCCGATCATCCGGTTGAATTCCTGTGCCACCTGGTTGAGCTCCGGCGGCACCCGCACTTCGATGCGGTGGTCACGGTCACCCGCCGCAAACCGCTGCGCCCCCTCCACCAGCCGCTCCACGCTGCCCGACATGACCCGGCCGACCAGCGTGATGCCGGCGAGGATGGCAAGCAACGAGATGAGGCCGGCGATCGCGGCCAGCCACTCGGCGCGCTGGTAGGCCGCGATCGCAGCATCATGGTCGGTTCCGAGGACCACGGCGAGATTGTCGTAGACGGCGCCGAGCTTGTCCACCGACGACGCAAGAAAGCCGTCGAATGCGTCCATCAGCTCCGCGCCGCGCGGATCGCCGGGAGCTCGGCGCACCGAAAGCGCCTCGGTTGCCAGGCGATCGGCGGCGGTCCAATCGCCGCGCGCGCGCTCCGCCAGCTGCTGCATTTCCGGGTCGCGCGCGAGCTTCTGGTGCACCGTCGCGAACGCCGCCTCCACCAGCTGCCGAGCTGCCCGGTACTCCGCCGGACGCCGCGGATCGCCTTCATCCATGTACTGGTCGAGGGGAGGGCTTGCTTCCCAGATGAGCAGGCGGAGCCGCTGGACGGGATCGATCTCGTTCCGCTGTCGTGATGCGATGTCGCGCAGCTCCTCCACCACACCGCCCTTGAGTATCCAGTAGCTCGCGACGGCGGACGCGGCGAGCGGGAGGATCGCGAGAGCCATGCCGAGGCCGACCCACGCGCGCAGCGATGCTCCCTTCCACATGGTGTACAGCACGCGGCCTCCTTGCCGGGAATGGGGAACGCAGAGAGTCAGTGTAACGGCAGGCGGGCGTGAGTGCCATCATGCCGTTGCTTGCGGTCAGAAGAGCCCGGGCACAGATTCGATCAGACGGCCGATTCCAGCCGGGCACGTTCGACTCCCCCTTGATGAGCCGCCAGGATGCCATGCGCACACTCCACCTGAGCGTCCTGCTTGCGCTCGCCCCGCTGCCATTGTCGGCCCAGAGTCGTCCGCTCACCGCCGCCGACTCGGCGCTGATCGGACGCGTACTGCTGGCGGAAGACCGCCGCGACACGACCGATCGGGCGCTCGCCGAGGCGCGGCGAAATGGTGACGTGCGGATCAGACACCTGGCCGACCGCGCCATGGCTCGCATCACCGACTCGGCATTTGCCGGACGCAGTGCCTACACTCCCCTCCCCGCGCCACCCAGCTGGCCTGAGCCGGCCTGGCGATTGCGCTATCGCGCGCTCGCCGGCCAGCGGCATGATTGCTCCGCCCTCGGCGCGGCGCTGATAGATAGCGCGTGGCCGGTCCGGCTCCGCGCCGCCGACCTGATGGACTCGACCTGCGCCGGCAACGCCGCGGTCATCGCCCTGCTCACCGGCTGGGCGGACCAGGCCAATGGAGATGTTTCCCGCCATACCGCTGGCGGAGTCTCCTGGCAACCCGCCGCGCATGCGCTGGTCGCACTGAGCCGGCTCGAGCCGACGCTGGCGGGCAAGCGGATAACGACATTTGCCGGGCACCGGAATCCCCATTTGCGGCTGTACGCCGCCCGCGCCGCCTCCGTCATGGGTGATGCCATGACGCTGTTCGAGCTGGGGCACGACCGTGACCCCAATGTGCGGGAAGCCGTCATCGAGGCGCTTTCACACCTCACCGGCCATGCTGACGACTCGCTGTACATCGCCGCACTCGACGCCGACGCCCCCCAGGTGGTGCGGGCAGCGGCGCTGGCGCTGGTGGGCTCACCCGATTCCAGGGCGCGGGAGCGTGCCAACACCGTCTTCATGCGCTGGGTCAAGCGCGCAAACGCTTCCGAGCGGGACGTTCGCATCGCCCTGCTCCAGGCGGCGGGTCGGCCAGCGAGCGATGACCAGCCACCGCCGCCAGTCTCATCGTTGCCTGAAGAGGCGGTCGCGCTGGCGCTGGGCAAGGACGTACGCCTGCTCGTGACCATGGCACCGTCCAGCGGGGGCGGCAGCTTCGTCGTCAGGCTCCGCGGAGATGCGGCCCCGATGACGGCAGGCCGCATTCTCGCGCTGGTGAAGGATCATTACTACGATGGCATGACCTGGCATCGGGTCGAACCCGATTTCGTCATTCAGGGCGGCGGCCCGCTCAACAACGAATACTCCGGCTACAAGCGATACTTCCGCGATGAACTGAGCACGGTGCATCACGTGCGCGGGACCGTGGGCATGAGCACCCGCGCACACGATACCGGCGACGCGCAGTGGTTCGTCAACCTGCGCGACAACCTGCGCCTCGACCAGAATTACACCGTGTTCGCGGAGGTCGTGGACGGGATGGATGTGGTGGATGGAGTCGTAGAAGGGGATGTGATACAGACACTGAGGCGGATAGACGGACAGGCGGACAGTGAGTCGCGGGACCATCCTTGATCCTCGACCCTCGACCCGGAGTCACACCATGCCACGACGCCCGAAGTATCAGCTCGACAAGATCATCGTTGAGGCCGGAGATGCGCGTCCCGCGAGCTGGACGTTCGGCGGGACGGCGCAGCAGGGGACCGAGCAGACCTACTTCGTCACCGACCGCAACTTCGGCGCCCGCAATCAATGGGAGTTCATGATCCGCCTGCCGAAGCGAAGCCGGGAGCGGATCGAGGTGCGCCCGCGGACCACGCCCAACATCAAGGTCTGGGCCGAACTGCCCGACCGGTCCATCACGTTCATGCGGGCCACGCTCGGTGCCGCGCGCGGGAAACGCTACTGCCAGGTGGCGCTGGCCGATCCTTCAGGCGCCAGAAGCCGGGTCATCGCGCGCGCCGACCAGCGGAGCGAACTCCCTGCCTGGTTCGACCAGCTGCGCAGCCGCATGCGGGCCAAGGAGACGGTGAATCGCACCCGAGGCACCGATGGCAGGTCCCTGGTGCTGCTGGTGAACGAGGGTGACTACGCCACGATGATCCGGATCTTCTTTGCGCTGAAGGTGTGGGTGTTGAAGGAGAAGTTCGCGCTCCGGGAATAGCGCTCGGCGCTAGGCGCTCAGCGCCAGGCGCTGGGCCCTTCGCTCCGCATGGCGGTCAATGGCGCGAGTGTAGTCCTCCAGCAACCGGTCGTCCACCAGGTCCCAGCGCCGGCTTCGCGCCGTGGCGAGGGCGCCATCGGCAATGCCGCGACGAAGCCCGGCGTCGTCGAGCAGCCGCAGCATGCCGTCGGCGATGGCATCGACCGAGTTGGGCTCGACCAGCCAGCTGTTGCGGCCGTGCCGGGCGAATTCCAGCATGCCGCCCGCGGCGGCGACCACCGAGGGGAGTCCCGACGCCATCGCCTCGAGCACCACGTTCCCGAATGTTTCCGTGACGCTGGGAAAGGCAAACAGGTCGGCCGACGCATAGGCCTCGGCGAGGTCCCGTCCCGTGAGCAACCCGGTCAAGTGGACGCCAGGCAGGCCCCGGCCGGCGATCTCCGCCTCGAGGGGCCCCTGCCCCACCAGCACCAGCTGTGCGGACGGATAGCGGCTCCGGACCCGGGGCCAGCTTTCCAGCAACAACTCAAGATTCTTTTCCCGCGCCATCCGGCCGATGTAGGTTACCACGAAGTCGCCTTGCCGGGCGCCGAGCGCCGCGCGGAACGCGTTGGAACGGAAATCCGGATGGAAGGCGGCCGTGTCCACTCCGCGCGACCAGATGCCGGTGTGCCGGATGCCCCGCGACTGCAGGTGCTGCTCGTAAATCCGGGTCGGGCAGAGCACCGTTTCCGCCTGGCCGTAGAACCATCGCAGGTATCGCCAGCCTGCCCGTACCGCCCAGTCGACGCGGTAACGCGATGCATACTGCTCGTAATCGGTATGCGCCGAGGCCACGACAGGAAGGCCGAGCTGCCGGGCTACACGGGCGCCGGCATAGCCCATGGCAAATTCGGTGGCCAGGTGCACGATCTGGGGCTGGAAGCGGGCAGTGTCGTCCGTCAGGGCGCGATGCCGGGGAAAGGCCCACTGCACATCGGGATAGAGAAAGAACGGCCGGCTCGGAGCGCGGCACACCTCCGGCCGGTCGCCGGATGATGGCAGAGCGTAGGACGCTGAATAGACGCGCACGGCGTGGCCCCGCTCGAGGAGGCTGTCGGCCAGCCGCCGCAGGGTTACGCCCACACCGCTCACCATGGGCCAGTACACTTCGGAGAAGATGGCTATGCGCATCCACCATAACTTACCGTCATGATGCATCCCGCCGCGACCACGGGCCCGACGGCCCACCCATGAAGCTCCTCTTCTCGGGTTCACCGGAGGTTACGGCCACGCAGGATCGAGTCTGGAAGGCCCTGCTCGATCCCCACTTCGTGGCCGCCTCCGCGCCAGGGGTCGAGGAGGTCGAGGTGGTGTCGCCGGAGCAGTACAATCTCCACCTCGGCCTCGGCGTCGCCTTCTTCAAGCTGCACATCGTGATGCACGTGCGCATGCACGACCTCGAGCCCCAGACGAACGCGAGGCTCACGGCCACCGGCTCAGCGCCGGGAACTGAGGTCGAAGTACGTTCCCGCATCCATATCGAGCCGCTCGCGCTGGACCGCCAGCGGCTCGACTGGGAAGCCGAAGGCGAGGTGCAGGGCGCCCTCGCCGGCCTCGGCGCCCGGCTCCTCGAAGGCGTGG
>DAIMFY010000058.1:0-10005 GCA_036724295.1 Gemmatimonadales bacterium
GAGGTACCAGCTCGATGAACTTTCCACGCTACTCGTGGAGCTCACCGGCCGCGCTCAAGCGGTACGTCTTTCCCACCGTTCTCGGCGCCCTGGCGCTGACAGCCTGTTCCGACTCCGCTGCCGGGCCTGAAAGCCCGGATATCCCGGCTCCTCGCGTGACCGAGCTCGCCTCGCCACAACGGAGCCTGCACATCCGAGCGGACAACCCCACTGTGCTGGCCGGCGATTCTACGCCACTGCGCGCCAACATGGCGGCCGCCAAGGGGAACGGGCGGGCTGCCGATGTCGTCTGGCGGTCACTGGATGGGGGAAGCCTGGTCCTGGGTGTGGTGGACTCGGAATCGGTCACCATGTTCACTGCCGCTGACGCGGGATCGTATCGCCTGGTCGGAGCGAGTCCGTCTCTCGGTGCCACCGACACGATGGTGGTGACCATGGCGAGCGCATCGGTGACCTCGACCATAACCTCGCTGGTGATGAGGCCGGCCCAGAGCACGATCCTGCCCAACGACACGTTGCGCTTCGTGGTATGGGGAAAGACCTCAACCGGCGACAGCGTGCCGGCACCCGTCAAGCTGTACCCCGACCGCGGCTACGTGCGCGGCCTGGACTACTTCTGCCCCATCGAAGGCACCTTCCGGGTGCGGGCCGAGCTCAACGGGGTCGAAGCCGAGGCCCATGTCACGGTCTCGAAGAGTGGAACCGCGAGTTCCGGCAGTGGAACCGGCGGGACCAGCGGCAGCATTGTGCGTCTCGTCATGTCGCCGAGCCGCGACACGATTCCGCCGGGCGATACCCTGACTTTCCAGGTCAAGGGCGTGACCTCCACCGGTGCCACGGTGCCGGTCAGCGCCTCGCTCGTGGCCGATCGCGGCTATGTCCGGGGGCTCGACTGGATCATGCCACTGCAGGGCACCTTCCGCGTCCGGGCAATACAGTCCGGCGGCACGCTGGCTGACACGGCGTGGATCACCGTCAAGAGCGGTGCAGCACCGTCCACCGGCGATGGGGCGAGCGGCGATGAGCCCACCGGCGATGGTGGCTCGACGGATGACGGCAACGTGCCGGTGCCGGGCGACGGGTCGAACGTGTCCACGCCGGCCCCATCGGGCGAAGTGGCGGAAATGCCGCGCACGTACCTCGACACGCGGTATGTGGCGCCGACGGGAAAGACCATCAACGTGCCGGCGGGCGGTGACCTTCAGGCTGCCATCAATAATGCCGCCCGGGGCGATGTCATCCAGCTCGCGGCGGGTGCGCGCTTCGTGGGCAACTTCTACCTGCCAGCGAAGGCGGGAACAGGCTGGGTCACCATCCGCACCGGCACGACACTTCCGGCCGAAGGAACCAGGGTCACCCCGTCCATGGCCTCGAGCTTTGCCAAGCTGGTGACGCCGAACTCGATGCCGGCCCTGTACACGCGCACCAGCAGCAGCGCGAGCTACTACCGCATCATGGGCGTCGAGCTCTCCAGCTCGGCCTCGATGACCTACGCGGTCGTGAATCTTGGCGACTATGACAATTCCGCCGGCGGCGTCGCTGACTATCCGCAGTTCATCGTGCTCGACCGCACTTACATCCACGGCACCTCGAGCATGAACCTGCAGCGCTGCGTAGCGCTGAACAGCCGATCGAGCGCCGTGATCGACAGCTGGATCTCCGACTGTCACTACCGCTACCTCGATTCGCAGGCGATCGGCGCCTGGGACGGCCCCGGACCGTACAAGATCGTCAACAACCATCTCGAAGGGGCGAGCGAGAACGTGATGTTCGGTGGAGGCGATCCGCGCTTCAGCGGCGTCGTGCCGAGCGACATCGAGATCCGCCACAACCACTTCTACAAGCCGCTCAGCTGGAAGGGCGCGGGCTGGGCCATCAAGAATCTCTTCGAACTGAAGAACGCCCGGCGCGTGCTGGTGGAAGGCAACATCTTCGAGAACAACTGGGCGGAAGCGCAGACCGGATTCGCCGTGGTGATGAAGACGGTCAACCAGGGCGGTGGCTGCAGTTGGTGCATCACTGCCGACGTGACCTGGCGCTACAACCGGATCATCAACTCGCCGGGTGGCTTCAACCTGATGGGGATCCAGAATCCGAACGGCGGCGGCGGCACGCCGGCGCGGCGGATCGTGGTGGAGCACACCACCTTCGAAAAGGTGGGGCTGCTCAGCCAGCCCGGCACCCAGCGCATCTTCCAGATCCTGGGTGGAGTGACGTACCTCACGATCGCGCACAACACCGCGATGGGCGAGAGCCACATCATCCTGTTCGACGGCCTGCCCGGCTCGCCGCCCAACTTCGTCATCCGCGACAACCTGTTCAATCGCGGCAAGTGGGGTGTGTTCGGCAGTGGAGTCGGTGAGGGCAGTGGGGCCCTGTCGCGGTACTCCCCCGGCGGGACGTTTGCGGACAATGCCATCATCACCGCGCCCTCGGGAGTCTACCCCTCGGGCACGTACCTGCCCTCGACCAGCACCGTGGCCGGGCTGCTGTCGCTGCTCTCCGGCAGTTACCTGCTGAATTCGGGCAGCACGCTCTACCAGGCAGCCAGCGATGGTACCATGGTGGGCGCCGATGTCGCCAGGATCTCGAGCATGACCTCGGGCGTTCGCTAGGCGACGTTGCGGAGTGCGCAGGGGCTGCCGGTGGAAACCGGCAGCCCCTGCTGCATTTCAGGCAGGGGGCCGGCGCAGGACGAACTGGTTGCAGCCAACGGACCCGCCGGCGGTGGCGAGCCGGACGAGCGAGAATCCGCGCGCGCGATAGAAATCGAAGATGGCTTCGGGCTTGGCATACTCGAACGGGTACCCGCCGAGCCAGTCGAACCAATCGTGAGTCACCGACATGCCCCGGTCGGTGCCGTAGTCCCGGTAGCGCGCCAGCGGATTACGGCCCCAGACGAGATCGGCGGCGAAGCCGCGCAGCACCCAGTACGGAATGATGGTGCTGCTCACCAGCGCCTTCCCTGCCGGTCCGGAGCAGTAGAACTGCTTGATCTTCTTCCACCGGCCGGACCAGCTGCCCTGATCGTTGTAGATCGCGATGAAGAGCGTGCCACCCGGCTTCACCATTGAAGCCACCAGGTCGAGCGCCCGCCACATGTCGCCGGTGTGGTGCAGAACGCCCCAGGAATACACGACGTCGAACGTGCCGAGGCTGCGGAGGTAGTCGGCGTCGAGGGCGGAGCCCCGCTCGACAGTCCACGCCGGATCAGCGGGGAAATAGCGCTGGCGCAGTTCTTCGGTGCAGGCCACCGACTGGGGGTCGTAATCGAAGGAGCGCACCGTGGCGCCGAGCCGGCGGGCGACGAGACTCGAGAGTCCGCTGCCGGAACCGACATCGAGGAAAGTCTGGCCGCTGAGGTCCGCGGTACCCAGCATGCTGGCCAGGCCTTCCTGCGCCTGGCGGATGCGATCGTCGTTCAGCACCTGCAGGAAGCGCTTCCAGTTGGCGCCGAACTCGAAGCGCTCGCCGCGCTTTACTTCGGCAGTGTGGTCGGGCGCGTGAAGTGGGGCTGGATCGGTCACTGGCGAAGGCGCTCGGACGCGATGGCAGGGTTCATGATTCCCCCGTTAAAGAGTAAGGGTACGCGCGCCCTGGACCGCCACCGGCGCCGCCGGCGCGTGCGCCAGGATCCTGTTGCGAAAGCGAAGAAACGGGTGCTCGACAAGCACGAACGTCACGCCTGCGAGTATCAGCGAGATCGCCGTGGTCAGTCCCAGGCCCAGTGCGAACGTCATTCCCGCTGCCAGATGCCGGGCCCGCATGGCGGCGAGTGCGGCCATGATGAGACCAGTCCCGAGGATGAGGTGATTCAGGTACATGCCGTAGCTGAGGCGCGCGACCAGCGACCAGATGCGCCAGCGGAATACTGCGGAAAGCGCGGAGTGGTCACAGAGGACGAAATAGGTCGCTCCGCCGTACACCAGCGCGAGCGAGGAAAATGACAACGCCTGGCCTCCCAGAAAGCGGGCAAAACCAGCGAGGCTCAGCGCTGCGAACAGCACAGCCAGACCCCGAAGGGATGGGCGCCGACCCGTACTTGGCGCAACCAGCTGCGGCGCATGCGCTACCAGCAGGGACAGCAGGAGCCCGACCAGCAGTCCCTCGTTGTGGCTGTGGAAGGGGCTGTACAGGCGCAGCGCGATCACCTGGCTGGGGATGGCGGCCGCCATCATGCTGTGGAACGTCAGCTCACGACTCGTATCCACAACCACAAGCGTGGCGACCAGAATGAGCGCGATGGTTCGTGGCCTGAGCCTAGGAACGGAGATGACGAACAGCGGAACGAGCAAGTAAAACATCTCTTCCGTCGAAAGCGACCAGCTCCGGGCGTAGAGGGTCGGGAAATAGTTCGACACCAGTGCCCAGTCCGGCCATGCTGGCTTGACGGACGTTCCACCGTACCGCATTACGGCGAGCATGACAAAGTAGAGCGGCCAGATCCTCAGTCCGCGACGAAGAAAGAACCGTGGCAGATTTACGGTGCCGGACCGCATGCGCTCGCGCCAGAGCTGACCTCCGATCAGAAAGCCCGAAAGCACGAAGAAGAGATCCACTCCGCTCCATCCATACCGGAAAATCGGCGTCCGGAGCCACCAGCCGCCCAGATGGGTACCAGCCCAGACAATCACGGCAAAATGGTCGCTGATGACCAGCAGCACAGCCAGCGCCCGGAGGCCGTCGAGCGCAGCAACCTGACCTGGCTCGCGCACAATGAGACTGCGCCAGCCGGAGCGGAGCAATGCCAGGACCTGGGTGGCCGCGCCCAGCCACTCCGCTTCCTCCCTCGTCCTGGCGACTTCACTCACCAGCAGATCCCCTGGTATGCGGGGCCGTCCGATGTGCGCGAGCCGAAGGCGCGCACCAGATCCACCACCGGCTGGTCCTCACGCAGGTGACCCTGGATCTCGCGGAACTCACCGGCGCTGTTGCCAATGATCACCGCATCGCTCGCGTCCAGCACCTCACGGATGCTGCCGCGCATCAGCTCCCAGATATGGGGAATTTCCCGCTCGATGTACTCGCGGTTGGCGCCCATCAGGCGGGAACTGGTGACGTACGGATCGTAGATGGCGAGCTGGGTGCCCTTGCCGATCAGCCGCTCGATGAGCGACACCATGGGCGACTCGCGCAAGTCGTCGGTGCCGGCCTTGAAGCTGAGCCCCAGCACACCCACCCGCTTCTTGCCCGTCGCCATCACCATGTTGAAGGCCTTCTCGATCTGCAAACGGTTGCTCTCCAGCGTCGCCTCGAGCACCGGGACCGGCACGTCATGAGCCCGCGCGTTGTACACCGTGGCGCGCAGGTCCTTCGGGAGACAGGAACCACCAAAGGCGTAGCCGGGCCGCAGGTAGTAGGGCGAGATGTTGAGCTTCCGGTCCTCGCAGAAGATGCGCATCACCTCGTGGCTGTCCACGCCGACTGCCTTGCAGATATTCCCGATTTCGTTGGCGAAGGCCACTTTGAGCCCGTGGAAACAGTTGCACGAATACTTGACCATCTCCGCCGTGCGCACGGGGATGATGTGCACCGGTGCCTCGATGCCGTGGTAGAGTGCCGCCACCACCTTGCCGGCTTCCGGATCATCGGCGCCCACGAGGGTGAACGGCGGGTCGTAGAAATCGCGGATGGACGTCCCTTCCCGGAGGAACTCCGGATTGCCGCAGACGCCAAAATCGGCACCGGCCTTCTTGCCGCTGGTGCGCTCGAGCGCCGGGACCACGACATCGTGAATGGTGCCGGGCAGCACGGTGCTCCGGATGACGACCACGTGGCGCCCCGGCTTGTTCCTGAGCGCCGCCCCGATCTGTTCCGACACGCGCTCCACATAACTCAGGTCCAGGCTCCCGTTGGCACGGCTCGGCGTCCCTACGCACACCAGGGAGACGGCGGTCTCCTTCACCGCGTCCTCCACGCTCGTAGTGGCGCGGAGCCGGCCGGACTGCGCCATCTCGGCCACCAGCTCGCCAATCCCCGCCTCCACGATCGTGGCCTTGCCGGCATTGATCATGTCCACCTTGGCGGGATTCACGTCCACGCCGGTCACGGCGTGGCCTTCCTTGGCGAAACACGCTGCCGAAACGCAGCCGACGTAGCCCAGGCCGAATACACTGATCGAAGTCGTCATCTTGCTCCCTTGGAAGTCACAGGCGTCAGGCGTCGCCGAACGCAATGCGCCGGACGCGCAGATATGCAGGCCCTGCCGCTCGCTTCAGCAGCTTCTTGCCAGTCCACGTGAGGGCCGCCACGCGCCGGGCACTGCCTCGACCAGTCGCGAAGGACAGCGCCTGCGCCGCCGATGAGCCGCGCCGAAGGGTGTAGCGCCCCACCACGGCGCAGTCACCGGCCAGTCCCACCCGGGCACTCGGCTCCGACGTAAACAGCCAGCGGATGCCGGCTTCGGCTGCGGTCGCAGCCACTTCGGCCGAATGATATCCGCCGGGCACCGAGGCGAGCCGCACCTCGGCCCCGAGGATCTGCTCCAGCGCGGCGCGACTCTCCCGCCATTCGCGCAGCATCTCGTCGCGCACCAGCGCGCTGAAGCGCGCCGGGTGGGTGACCGAGTGGCTCCCGATGGCGTGGCCCCGCCGTGCCAGCTCGCGCAGCTGCTCCTGGTCCAGGAAGCCCGGCCGGCCGATCATGCCCGTGGTCATGAAAAAGATGCCGCGCATGCCGTGGGATTCAAGGACTGGAGCGGCCACACGGACCGCGTCCACCCCGCCGTCGTCGAAGGTCAGCAGAATGCCGTCCATCGCCGGCGCCGCAAGACCATCGTTGGGGAGCACCACGGGCCGCTCCGCCGCCAGCCGTGCCAGGTGCAAGTCAAAGCGCGCCCGATCCAGCTTGTAGCTCGCGGCTGAAGGACCGGGAAACCCCGACGCCTCCGGGCTGCCGTCCACGATATCGTGATACTCGAGCACGCCCAGGCGCGCGGGAATCTCAGCCATGCGGAGTCGCCCCGGTTGCTCGCGTGACCGGCCGGCGCCACCAGGCGGTGAGCCGCGGCTGGCCCCAGGTTCCCGACTCGCGTCCCCGCACATCCAGCGGCTGTGCGCGGCCGGCCACAACATCATGCAGGCGGTCCACAATGGGCTCGAGGTTTTCCAGGACCACCTGCTGCTGCAGCGCGATGGGAGAGGCGCTCCACTGCTCTCTCGGCAGGTTGAAATATCCGTATGCGGGGCCGGTGTCGACACCTTCATCGATGCGAAGCAACGTCATGCCCACCCGATCCTGGTCGCCTCGCGCCAGCGCCCAGAAACATCCATGGGCATTGCGGTACTCGGGACAGATGCCCGGGTGAAGCACGTAAGTCCCGTGCCGCGGAAGCGTGAAGACAGCCGGCTTGAGGATGTGCTTCACCAGCGCAAGCATGAGGTCCGCATCTACCTGCTTCAGGAATGCCTGCACCGGTTCACCGTTGGGCGATCCGGTCCGGAGGACCGGGGCCGCTGGCCGCGCCGAGCCGGGCGGGTTCAATGCGGCGAGCAGGCGTGTGCGCGTGCGCTCGGCGTCGCGCCCGAAGCGGAGGCGGTGGTATACGCGCCAGGCCAGCACGTCGGCGAGGCCGGCCGTTCCCGACCGGCGCCACTCGCGGCGGATCCGCCGGCGCCGCGTCCGCCCGCTGTCCACGATCCGGATGAGGCCCACGAGCTGCTCGTGCCGATCAAGCCAGCTGGCCACGCCATCGGCATAGAGTTCGTCCTCGTCGTGCGCCATCAGGACCACACGCAGCGGTGTCTCGCTCACGCCTGCATTTCCTGGGGCGCCACGCCGGCCATCGAGTCCGCGTCGGTACAAAGCCGGGCAAACTCGCCGGCCACGCGATCCCAGCTGAAGCTGGTCCGAACGTATTCCCCACCGGCGCGGGCCATTCGCCACGCCTCGGCGGGCGCCTGCAGCAGCCGCACGCAGGCTGCGGCAAAGGCCGCCGCATCATCGGCGCGCATGATGTGCTCGCCCTCTTCGAGGGGAAGTCCTTCGGCCCCGATCGTGGTGGACACCACCGGGCGGTCCATGGACATCGCCTCGTAGATCTTGAGCCGGGTACCACCGCCCACCCGGAGTGGTACGACGACCAGTGATGCCGCCTCGAGGAAAGGCCGCACGTCGGCAACGGTGCCGGTCACCGTCACGGCACCCGCCGCATCGGCGAGCCGTCGTACCGCCGGCCCCGGGTTCCGACCTACGATGGTCAGGCTTGCGCCAGGTACCTGCTCGCGAATGCGCGGCAGCACGTCACCGGCAAACCACTGGATGCCGTCTTCGTTGGGCATCCAGTCCATGGCACCCACGAACACGATTTTGCCAGGCTGCGCCAGCGCAGGGTCGGCCGCAGCGAAGGCGGTCGTGTCCACCCCGGTCGGAATGGCCCGAACGTGCGCCACGTCGTACTGCGCGCGCAATGCATCGGCGTCTTCCTCAGACACCGCCACCACGACGTCGAACCGCTGGCACTGCTCCCGCTCGAACCGTTCCATCCGCCGGAACTGCTGCGCGAAGTAGGCCCTGGCCAGCCGGCTCGTCTGCACCTCGACGTGCCGGCGCCAGATGCTGGCCTCGACGTTGTGCTGGAAGAGCACTGTGCTGCACGGAAGATCGTCGGGCACGTTCTGGGCTGGCATGAGAAAATCACATACCAGCAGGTCCACCGACCCGCTGGCCACGCGCTCCGCAATCACCGAGCGCATGGCCGGCGAACGGTACTTCCCGATGGCGTAGGGCAGCGGCGACACCAGGTTGCGCACAAGGTCCATCCAGAACGCGGCGGTGCGGCGTTCCGGCTCCGAGTAGGGGACGCGCACGAGCTCGTGGCAGTACTCCGTGGCGAGCGAAGCCGCCTCGGCCGGGGCCCGGCCGTTGTCGAGCGCCACATATGTCACATGATGCTGCTGCTTGAGCGCGCGCAGCATGTGGTACGTGCGAATCTTGCCCCCGCGATCGATCGGGTGCAGCAGGTCCGTCTTGAGCCAGAGGATGCGCATGCTATGCCGCCCCGGCCAAGGCCTGCCGCCCGCCCGACACCGACTCCACCGGTTCGCCGTCCAGGTACAGGCGTTGCCAGATTTCGAGATTGATCAGGGCCCAGAGCCGCTCGTCATGGTTCGCCTCCCCGGCCACGTGCTCTGCCACGAGCTGCCGCACCGCGTCTGGCCGGAAGAGGCCTCGCTCGAGCGCCCGCTCGGACAGGACGTGCTGGTCCAGCAGCGGGCGGAAGACGCCCCTCAGCCATGCACCGACCGGCACGGGGAAGCCCATCTTGCCGCGCGAGAGAATTTCGCCCGGCAGCTTGTCCTTCATGGCCTGGCGCAGGATCCACTTGGTGGTGCGACCGCGCAACTTGAGCCGCTCGGGCAGGCGCGCGGTGAATTCCACCAGCGGATGATCCAGGAACGGCACCCGGCTTTCAATCGACGCCGCCATGCTCATCTGGTCCTGCTTCATGAGCAGCTCATGCAGGTACGTCTTGATGTCGGCGTAGAGCAGCTGGTTGAGCAGGCTGGTCGCGTCGCCGTGCGCGATCGCGGCGTGCGCCGAGGCGTAGGGATCGAGACCGCCAAGCTCGGCCTGAAGCTCGGGCGCCAGCATCTCTCGCTGGCGAGCGCGGCCGAAGACGGCAAAGTTGTCGAAGTAGAGGGTATCAAGATCTGCGTGCAGCGCCAGCCCGGTGCGCAGGAGCCGCTGTCGCAGGCGCGAGGTGCGCGGGAGCTGTTCCACGCCAGCGCGGACCGCGCGCTGGACCGCATCAGGCGCGAGCGACTGCCACCGGCGACTCACCGCCATGTTCATGACCGTGGTCCGGTAGCGGCCATAGCCGGCCAGCGTCTCGTCACTTCCTTCTCCCGTGAGCACCACCTTCACGTGCTTCTCCGCCAGGCGGGAGACGAAGTTGAGCGCGATGCTCGAGGGATGCGCCAGCGGCTCATCTTCATGCCAGATGAGTGACGGCAGGGCGCCCCAGAATTCCTCCGGACTCACGATCACTTCGTGATGATCAGTGCG
>DAIMFY010000059.1:0-9985 GCA_036724295.1 Gemmatimonadales bacterium
GACCATTCCAGCTTCCTGGGCCGCATCGCCATCGGCCGGATCGAGCGAGGCCACATCGCCGTCGGCGACCAGGTCGTGCTGCTGCCGCTGGGCGAGCCGGGGCTGGTCACCGACGAGGTCACCGAGCGGAACCGCGTGACCAGGCTCTATACTTTCGACGGCCTGAGCCGGGTGGAAGTCGAGTCGGCCGGGGCCGGCGACATCGTCGCACTCGCCGGATTCGAGGGAATCGAGATCGGCAAGACCTTCGCCTCGGTGAAACGGCCCGAGCGCTTGGCCGGTATTGCGGTGGAGGAGCCCACCATCTCGGTGGACTTCATCGTGAACAACAGCCCCTTTGCCGGCCGCGAAGGGAAGTTCGTCACCAGCCGCCAGCTCAGGGACCGGCTGTTCCGCGAACTCGAGCGCAACGTGGCGCTCAAGGTGGCGCCGACCGACTCGCCCGACACCCATTCGGTGTCCGGCCGCGGGGAGCTGCACCTCGGTATCCTGATGGAGACCATGCGCCGCGAGGGTTACGAGTTCCAGGTCTCCCGCCCCCGGGTCATCACCCGGGAAGGCGCGCAGGGCGAACGGCTGGAGCCGTATGAGGAGCTGATGGTGGACGTGCCCGAGGAGTACATGGGCACCGTGCTCGAGAAGCTGGGGCCGCGCCGGGCCGAGATGACCGAGATGCGGAACCCTGGCCAGGGCATGGTGCGGATGACGTTCCGGGTGCCGGCGCGCGGGTTGTTCGGGTACCGCTCCGAGTTTCTGACCGATACCCGGGGCACCGGCATCATGCACCACCGTTTCCTGGAGTATGGCGGCTGGGCGGGCCCGCTCGCGGGCCGCAAGCGCGGGGTGCTGGTGGCGGACCGTGAGGGCGCGGTGGTGGCCTTTGCGCTGGGAAACCTGCAGGAGCGGGCCCAGATGTTTGTCTCGCCCGGCGACCTGGTCTACGAGGGCATGGTGGTGGGCGAGAGTGCCCGCCCCGGCGACATGGACGTCAATGTGTCGAAGGAAAAGAAGCTCACCAACATGCGTACCACGGCGTCAGATGACAACGTGATGCTCGAACCGCCGCGGCAGATCACGCTGGAGTACGCGCTGGAGTACATCGAGGAAGATGAGCTGATCGAAGTGACACCGCAGACGATCCGTCTCCGCAAGCGGCAGCTGGCGGCCGTGGATCGCCGCAAGGCCGCCCGGGCAGCCGCCCGGGTCGAACACGCGTCCTAGGACCCTGTCCCGGAACGCAAGACAACACACCGTTGAGTGGTGGAGGAGATCATGCTGGCCTGGGAGACGTCGCTGGAGGCGCTCGAGATGCGTCGTCGGTTCGATGACGACGAGGATGAGTTCGAGGATGACGGCTTCGGCTTCGACGAGGATGACGAGGACGACGAAGACGCCGACGATGACGAGTACGAAGAGGACGAGGACGACGAGGACATCGATGAAGATCCGCCGTACGAGCCTGAAGAGGAATAGGCACGCCAGCAGGCACGCCAACGCCCCGTCGGGAGCCCGACGGGGCGTTGGACTGCGGGGCGGGGTCGCTCAGCTGGCGAGCGCCTGTTCCTCGGTACCCTCGGCGGTCGGCTGCAGCCGGGCCAGCATCTCCCGCGCCTCGTCCTCGGTAACGCCCCGGTCGCGCCGGACCGCCCAGCGGCGGCGCGCTTCCAGCCGGCGCTTCTCCGGCAGCGCCGCGATGGCGTCGTCGATGGCCCGCACCGTGGCCAGGGTGGGACGGGCGACCGGCTCGGCGGCGGACAGCCACTCCCGCAGTTCCCGCGCGATGCTGCCATCGCAGAGATCCCAGAGCTGGCCGGGGTCGTTGAACTTGCGGGTGTTGTCCTTCTTGACGTCGGCCTTATGGGCCTCGTTGAGGTCGAAGTGGAGGGCAAACTCGTACTCGGTGCCATCCCGGATGACCGGCTGGAGGCCGATCTTGAGGACCTTCTTCTTACCCTCGATGTCCACCTGCTCGTAGGCCTGCTTGCTGCGGGCCGTGGCGATCACGTGGGCCGGGATGTCGAGGATGGCGCGCACCAGGCTGTCCCATTCCGCACTGAAGAGCTTCCAGTTGGTGTAGGTGTTGGAGCGCGGGTTGGCGCGATCATAGGCGGTCTTCCGGTCCAGCACATCCTGCCAGGCGTGCGAGAGACTGTCCACGATGATCACCTCGTAGCCCGACTCAACTGCCACTTCCATGGCGGCGATGTAGGCATCGGGATGGTGATCGGCCAGGGTGAGGACATCGAACTCGATGCCGTCGGCGTAGTAGCTCGAGCGGCTGTTCTCGGAGTCGATGACCGCGATCTTGCCGGGCGCAAGGCTTTCGGCCAGGCGCAGCGCACCGAGGGTCTTGCCCGACCCGGAGGCGCCGGTAAGGAGGATCTTGAGCTTGGCCTCGGTGCGGACGGCCCGCTTGAATTGCATCAGCGATGACATTGCTACTCCTGCGAAAGTCGGAGGCGACTGCGTCCGGAATCCGGCGCTACCAACTCGCCGACTCCGGTGCTTATATTCCCGGCCCGCCCGGCCGGGTCTGGTTGAAGGGTGGGACATGTGGGGCCTGTAGCTCAGTTGGTTAGAGCGCACGCCTGATAAGCGTGAGGTCAGAGGTTCAACTCCTCTCAGGCCCATCCAGCAGAGCAAATTCAAGGCCGACGGCGGCGTGAAATCAATCACGCCGCCGTCTTTTTTCGTCACTGTAAGTCATTTATTCGCTGATGGTTACGACGATGCTTCGGGAAACGTTCGGAGGGCGTGAAAGCGCGGGGAAAAGTGTCTGTCCAGGGGACAGGAGGTGTCCAATTGCGGGACGCGGGTCGCGGGACGCGGGACGCGGGACGCGGGACGCGGGACGCGGGACGCGAGTCGGGACTCCCGTTCCCTCCTTGCGTCCTCAGTCCATGGCATATATCTTAGTGCTAAGATAAATCAACCGTGAAGGCACCCATGACACTGGAACTCCGCGGCCTGCACCACGTGACTGCCATCTCGGCGCAGATCCGCGACAACCATCGGTTCTACACCCGCTCGCTCGGCATGCGGCTGGTCAAGCGCAGCGTCAACCAGGACGATGTCGGCGCCTGGCATCTTTTCTACGCCGACGCCAAGGGATCGCCGGGCACCGACCTCACGTTTTTTGACTGGGCCATGGCGCCGGAACGACGGGGCACCCGCGCGATCAGCAGGACAGCGCTGCGGGTCTCTGGTCGCGAGACGCTTGAGTGGTGGGCCGGACACCTGGCGGAGCAGGGAGTCAGGCCAGCTCCCGTCGTGGAGCGTGATGGCCGCCTGGTCCTCGAGTTCGATGACCCCGAAGGCCAGCGACTGGCGCTCATCGATGACGCAGGGCAGGGCGAGGCTTTCCCGTGGGACCGGAGCCCCGTCCCGGCGGAGCACCAGGTTCGCGGGCTCGGCCCGATCCAGCTGAGCGTGCCCACCCTCGCGCCGACCGACGCCCTGCTGCAGCGCGTGCTGGGCATGCGCCCGGTGCGAGAATACCCGCACGCCGAACGTCCGGCCCACACCGTCCACGTCTACGAGATGGGTCCGGGCGGCGCCGGCGCCGAAGTACATGTCGCCGAGCAGCCGGACCTGCCGGTGACGCGCCAGGGCGCCGGTGGAGTGCATCACGTTGCCTTCCGGGCACGCGATGACGACTACGATGCGTGGGCCGAGAGGCTCAACACGCTTGGTGTTCCCAACAGCGGCAAGGTGGACCGCTACTGGTTTCGGAGTCTCTACTTCCGCGAACCGAATGGGATCCTGTTCGAGATTGCCACCGAGGGCCCCGGCTTCGGCGTGGATGAAGACATGGAAACCCTGGGCGAGAAGGTCGTGCTGGCGCCATTCCTGGAGTCGCGGCGGGAAGAGATCATCGGGAACCTGAAGGCAATTGATTGAATGCGGCTCGGCAGCTCGGCGAAAGTCCGTCATTCCCGCTTGCGCTGGAAGGACGAGAGGGCCACGTCCGATGTTCATGGCGGGTGTCGCTGTGTCACCGAAGGCGACATTTGCCGAGCAGCGACTTCGGTCGCGCGATGACGCGCCGAGCCGCCGAGCCCTACCTTGCGCCCCATCCACTACCGGATAACTATGCGAGGCATGGCGGCAGGCGCGAAACGTCACGTTTCGCGCACCACCTTGAACCTCGACGACGAATAACGGACGCGTGTGCCACGCGATTCGTTCAGGAGATTTTATGCCCGATACCGCTGCGCCCGCATCCACCAAGGTGCTCCAACCCGGCGCAGAAGCGCCCGGCTTTGCCCTCAACTGCACGCCTGACCAGGCGATGTCGCTTGACGAGTGCAAGGGCAAGGCCGTCGTCCTCGCCTTCTATCCGGCCGACTTCAGCCCGGTCTGTGGCGACCAGATGTCGCTCTACAACGAACTGTTGACAGAGTTCAAGGATCGCGATGCCCGCATCCTCGGGATATCGGTCGACGGCGTCTGGTGTCACGCGGCCTTTGCGAAGGACCGCAACATTCATTTCCCGCTGCTCAGCGACTTTGAACCGAAAGGTGACATCGCCCGCCGCTACGGTGCCTACCGCGACGAGGAAGGGGTGTGCGAGCGGGCGCTGTTCGTGATTGACGGGGACGGCATCATCCGCTGGAGTTACCTGTCGCCCGTTGGCGAAAATCCCGGAGCCGATGGCATCCTGGCGGCGCTCGATGCGCTGGAGGAGAAGCAGGCATGAGTACCCGTCTCGTGACACCGGTATCCGACGCCGATCATGCTGCCGGAAATCCGGATGCGGCCATCACGCTGGTCGAATACGGCGACTTCGAGTGCCCCCACTGCGGCCGGGCCCATCCGGTGTTGCAGCGCCTGCAGGAGCAGATGGGCGATGACCTGCGGTTCGTCTTCCGAAACTTTCCCCTGCGCGAATCCCATCCGCATGCCCAGCACGCGGCGGAAGCAGCGGAGTCGGCCGCTGCACAGGGAGATTTCTGGGCCATGCACGACCAGCTTTTCGAGCACCAGGACGCACTCGAAGACGAGGACCTGCTGGAATACGCGGCGGCCATCGGACTCGATCCGGACGCCATGGGCGAAGACCTGGACGCCGGCACCTATGAGTCGAAGGTGCGGGACGATTTCATGGACGGCGTGCGAAGCGGCGTCAACGGCACGCCGACCTTCTTCGTGAACGGCCGGCGCTTCGATGACGATTGGGAGGATCCGGTGGTGTTCGAACGGGAGCTGCGCGAGGCGGCGCGGCGGAGCCGGGGCAGCGCGTGAGCGCTGTCTCCGGCCTGCATCACGTGTCGGCCATCGCGAGCGATCCGCAGCGCACGCTCGACTTCTACCTGGGTGTCCTCGGCCTTCGGCTGGTCAAGCGAACCGTGAATTTCGACGACCCCCAGAGCTACCATCTCTACTTTGGCGACGCGACCGGCCAGCCGGGCAGCCTGCTGACGCTCTTTCCCTGGCCTGGTGCAAACCGAGGTCGCCATGGCTCGGGTCAGGTTGCCGTCACGTCGCTGAGCGTGCCTCCCTCGGCGCTCGGTTTCTGGATCGAGCGCCTGCTCCGCCACGGCATTCGCCACGAAGGTCCAACCCGGCGGCAGATGGACGGCGCCGTTGAGAAGGTGCTGAGCTTTGCCGATCCTGATGGGCTCTTGCTCGAGCTGGTGGGTCACCCGGCCGCGAGCGGTGGAGATCCGTGGGACGGGGCGCCCGGGATTTCCGCTGGAGACGCCATTCGGGGCCTGCACTCGGTCACCCTCTGGGTGGACGAGGGCGACGCCACCGAGCAGGTGCTGACCGGTGTGCTTGGCTTCCGGGAGCTGGCGGAGGACGCGAGCACTCGCCGCTATGGCGCGGGTGATGCGCTGCCGGGCCGGCTGCTGAACCTGCGCACCATCGGCGGCTTCGGGGAGGCCAAGGGTGGTGCTGGCACGGTGCATCATGTGGCCTTCACCGTACTGGATGACCGCGCGCAGGCCGAGCTGCGCGACAGCGTGGTGTCGAGCGGCATGCACCCGACCGGCGTGCTCGATCGGAAGTATTTCCGGTCAGTGTATTTCCGCGAGCCCGGGGGTGTCCTCTTTGAGCTCGCGACCCAGGGACCGGGGTTCGTGGTGGATGAGCCGGTGGAGCAGCTCGGAAGCCGCCTCACCCTGCCCGACCAGCTCGAGGCGGAGCGCGACACCATCGAGGCGAACCTGCCGCCAATTCATCTTCCATCGCACGCACGAGGCGAATCCGTGTTCGCAGAGACCACCGGCCCCGAGGATGTCAGCGGCGACGCGCTGGGCTACGTTCACAAGTACGTGCCGCCTCCCGCCGGGTCGGAGCTGGCTGGCAGCACCACCCTTCTGCTGCTGCACGGCACCGGCGGCGACGAAAGCGACCTCATGCCGCTGGGCAGGGCGCTGCTGCCCGGCGCGGGGCTCCTCGGCGTGCGTGGCAACGTTTCGGAGCGTGGCGCTGCGCGCTTCTTCCGCCGCCTCGCAGAAGGTGTGTTCGACCTCGACGACCTTGCCCGTCGCACCGCCGAGCTCGCCGGCTTCATCGAGTCGGCGAGCACGGCCTATCACCTCGATCGCCAGCGCATCATCGCCGTCGGCTTTTCCAATGGCGCGAACATCGCGGCCAGCCTGCTGCTGCGCGACGCCAGCGTACTTCGCCGTGCCATCCTCTTCAGTCCGATGATGCCGTTCGAGCCCGACCACCTGCCGCTCCTCGAGGGAGTCGGGGTATTCATCGCCGCCGGTCGCAGTGATCCGATCGTGCCTGCCGGGCAGGTGACCCGCCTCAGTGAGACGCTGGAGCGCGCGGGGGCGCGTGTCACGCTGCACTGGGAGCAGGACGGGCATGCGATCCCGCGGACCGCGGTCGACGCGGCCAGCGCATGGATTGCGTTGTGAGCGCGCCGGTCGGCGGAGGCACGGGCGGCGTGGACGACCAGGATGGTGGCCGCTGGGTCACCGCTCGCATCGGGCTCAATGGATTCCGCACCGAGATCGAGGCACGCTCACATGGTTTGGTGGCGGATGAGCCGACCGCGCTCGGCGGTACCGACCGTGGTCCGACACCCTACGAGCTGCTGCTTGGCGCGCTGGGCAGCTGCATGGTCATGACACTCCGGATGTATGCTGACCGGAAGGGCTGGCCGCTGGATGGTGTCGAGGTGCAACTGCGCACTACCGAGTCGCACGAACCCGACTGCGCACAGTGCGAGGAGAAGGACGTCGGGATCACGATGGTGGAGCGGCGGCTCGAGCTTTTCGGGTCGCTGAGCGACGCCCAGCGCAAACGGCTGCTCGAAATTGCCGACCGATGCCCGGTAAAGCAGACGCTGGAGCGAGGGGTAGTCGTAGGTCGTACGTCGTAAGTCATACGACCTACGACTTACGACTTACGACTTACGACTGATACAAGTCCTCCCGCGTCCCCGGCACTTCCACCACGCCCCGCCCATCGGGCCGGGCCAGGAGCGACTGCGCCAGGCCCATCCGGCCGATGGCGAACTGGCGCGCGGAATTGGCCATGTAGATTCGCCAGGTGCGGTAGGTCGCCGGGCTGGTGAGGCCGATCGCTTCTTCCCGCGCGGCTTCGAGCCGCTGCACCCAGAGGCGCAGCGTCTCGGCGTAATGCTCTCGCAGCGATTCGACGTCACGTGTCTCGAATCCCTGCGCCTCGGCAACTTCCAGCATCGGTCCCAGAATGGGCAGCTGTCCGTCCGGAAAAACATGCCGGTCGGTGAAGCTTCCCTCCCGCCAGAACCACTTCCGGATGCTTCTTCGCCGCCCGGCTACGGGATCCTGCCCGCTCACGATGCAGTGATTGAGAAAGAGTCCGCCCGGCCGCAGCGCGTTCCAGGCGGCGGCGAAGTACTGGGGCAACCGGGCGTGGCCCACATGCTCGCACATGCCCACGCTCACCAGCTTGTCGAATGGCTTGAGTCCATCCAGTGCTCGGTAGTCGCGCACTTCCACCGCACAACGGTCGTCGAGCCCGGCCGCCGAGATCCGTTCGCGCGCCCACCGCGCCTGCGATGGACTCAGCGTGATGCCGAGCGCCTGGACGCCGTGTTCACGGGCCGCGTGCATGATGAGGCCGCCCCATCCGCAACCAATGTCCAGCAGTCGTTCGCCCGGACGGAGCCGGAGCTTCCGGCAGATGTGCTCCAGCTTGGCGCGTTGTGCCTCGGCCAGCGACTCGGTGCCGGTGCGGAAGTAGGCGCAGGAGTACACCATCGCGGGGTCGAGCCAGAGTGAGTAGAACTCATTGCCGACATCGTAATGTGACTGGATGGCGCGGGCATCCCGGCCAGGGCTGTGACGCTGGCCCGAGCGGCCGGCACCGCGCGCCTGGAGCCGTGACCACCTTCCGGGGCGGGGAAGCCGCAGCAGCAGCTTCATCGTGCGGGCGGCGAATCGTGGCGAGCTGAGCCGGTCGCGAAGCGCCTCGCCAAGCCGCGTGGCGGCCTCGAGGTTGCCCTCGACGTCGTACACCCCACGCACGAAAGCCTCGCCCAGCCGCAGCTGCGACGGCGGCAGCAGCATGGCGCGGAGCGACGACGGACGGACGAGCACCAGGACGAACGCCGGCGCGCGGCCGGCCGGGCCGTCGGTTACTCCGCTATCCCAGAAGCGGACGGCGAAGGTTCGTGCTGCCGGCGGACCGAACAGGTGATCCAGGACCGCTCGCGCCGATGCAAGGGTGCTGCGGGTGAACGCGGGTGGAGCGGGAGTCTCGGGCGGGTGACTGCGCGGGGCTTCTGGTCGGACGGACTGCGGTACTACGCTGCTCATCGTCACCTCCAGGGCGGGCGATCGACTGGCCCCGCCATGACGTACGCATCTTTGAGCCTCGCATCATTACGCCAATCGCGCAAGCGCCGGACCTCGGCGTGTTCCCCGTCACTACCCACCGGCTCCCGGCGTTGCATCATGTCGGACGCGGCAGCAGAGCCGCCTTTTTTCAGTGGGAGGCCCGATGGCAGTCAAGAAAGCACAGCGCGCAGCCAGCAAGGGCCGCGCGATCCAGGATAAGGTGCGCAAGAAGGAATCGAAGAGCGGGAAGCAGGACTCGCAAGCGAAGAAGGCCGCCCAGACGGCGACCCGGACTCAGCCGGCGCCGCCCCAGCCGCGCCAGCACCAGGACAAGCCGGGGCATGAATCGAAGCTGAAGCCAAAGCCGCGCTACTCGGCGCCGGATTACCGGGGCTCGGGAAAGCTCGACGGCAAGGTTGCGATCGTCACCGGGGGCGATTCCGGGATCGGGAGGGCCGTGGCCGTACTCTTTGCGCGTGAAGGCGCCGACGTCGTGATCGTGTACCTCACCGAGCACGGCGACGCGGCCGAGACCAGGGCGGCCGTTGAGCATGAGGGCCGGGAAGCACTGACGATCCCAGGTGATGTCGCCGACTCGGCCTTCTGCCGTTCGATCGTCGAGCAGACGCTGGAGCGGTTTGGCCAGCTCGACATCCTGGTCAACAATGCCGCCTTTCAGCAGCACGTGACGTCCTTCGAGGACCTGACCGAAGAGCAGTGGGATCACACCTTCAAGACCAACATCTACGGCTATTTCCACATGGCCAAGGCGGCCGTGCCGCACCTGGGCGATGGCGGCGTGATCATCAATACCGGGTCGGTGACGGCGTTCGATGGCAGTCCCGGGCTGCTCGACTACTCCGCCACCAAGGGAGCCATCCACACCTTCACGCGCTCGCTGTCGGAGATGCTGCTGAAGCAGGGGATCCGGGTCAACGCGGTGGCGCCGGGCCCGGTGTGGACGCCGCTCAATCCGTCTGATGCGCCGCCGGAAAAGGTGGCGGAATTTGGCATGTCAGCGGCGATGGGCCGGCCGGCCCAGCCGGAAGAGCTGGCGCCCGCCTATGTCTTCCTCGCCGCGCCAAGCTGCTCCAGCTACATCACGGGCGAAGTGTTGAAGGTGGTGGGAGGATATCAGTAGGCGGGAAGACGGGAAGACGGGAAGGCGGGAAAACGGGAAGACGCGAGGATCTGGAGGA
>DAIMFY010000060.1:0-9970 GCA_036724295.1 Gemmatimonadales bacterium
TGGCTCATGATGCTCATCATGGGCATTCTCCAGAAGCTCGTGCCGCACCTGGGGCGCATGCACCTCTTCGGCCGCGCCGGGAAGCCGATTCCCGACGTCAGCCAGCTCATCCTGGCACCAGTGGCAACGCTGGCGCTGGTCGCCGCGGAAAGCGGCCTCATCCTGCTGGCGTTGGGGGCGGCACTCACGAATCCCCCGGTGGCTCGGCTGGGCTCAATGCTCTGGCTGGCCGGCGTGCTGATGGTGATCGGCCAGTTTGGCCGGATCGTGTGGATGGCGAAGATGCCGACCGGGCGGCTGATCGGCAGGCGGACGGCTCGCGAGTCGCGCGACTCGTGACCCGAGGCTCGTGGCGTGTGGTTTGTGGCTTATGACTTGTACCACGTGACTTTCAACCAGGAACCGGAAGAATGACAACGACTCATACCTCGATCGACCCATCGGTCACCCTGCGCGAACTGGTGGCTGCGCGCCCGGCGACCCGGGCCGTCCTCGTCGAGTACGGCATGGATGCCTGCTGTGGTGGGGATCTCACCGTCGAGCGCGCCGCAAAGGCGCATGGGGTGGATCTGGCGGTGTTGCTGGAGAAGTTGCTGAAAGCTGAAAGCTGAAAGCTGAAAGCTGAAAGCTGAGCGACGATACAGCCTTCAGCCTTCAGCTTTCAACGGACAGGGAGGGATTCGAACCCTCGATACCCTTGCGGGTATGCCGGTTTTCGAGACCGGTTCCTTCAGCCACTCGGACACCTGTCCTGGTGTGCCTCGACTGCGATCGGGCGCGAATTTTAGCGCGTTCGCCGCCTGTTTTCCAGTCGCGTGCACGCCGGGCATGGTGCGCGGGTAGGCAGGGCTGCCCCCAGCTCTCCCGCAACCAGCGCGGGAAGCGCAGCCGCCGTCAATCCAACGAGGAACTCATGACCACCGCGCGCGCCCTTCCACCCGTCATCCAGGGCGGCATGGGCATCGGCGTCTCGAACTGGCAACTGGCACGCGCCGTCTCGCTGCGCGGCCAGCTTGGCGTGGTCTCCGGCACGCTGGTCGAATCGGTGTTCGTGCGGCGCCTGCAGGACGGCGACGAGGGCGGCCACATGCGGCGCGCCATGGAGCATTTTCCGCTGCCGGGGGTCGCAGCCGCCGTGCTGCGCCGCTATTTCCGGCCCGGCGGCCGCCCGGACGGGATACCCTACGCGATGCTTCCCATGTACCGCCTCGGCGTTGCGCGGAGCCGGGAGCAGATCACCATGCTGGCGAACTTCGTCGAAGTCTGGCTCGCCAGGGAGGGACATGACGGCCCCGTAGGACTGAACTTGCTCACCAAACTGCAGTTGCCGACGCTCGCCGCGCTCTACGGGGCGATGCTGGCCGGGGTGGGGTTCGTGCTCATGGGAGCTGGCATTCCGCGTGAGATCCCTGCGGTGCTGGATGCCTTCGCGGAACATCGGCCGGCATCGCTCCGGCTCGAGGTCGAAGACGCCAGGGCGCCTCGTGCCGATCGCATCACGCTGGACCCGGGCGATCACTGGGATATCCTCCCGTCAGCGGTCCGGCGACCGATGTTCCTTCCGATCATCGCGAGCAATTCCCTGGCGACCATGCTCGCGCGCAAGGCGAGTGGCCGCGTCGACGGCTTCGTGATCGAAGGACCCACCGCCGGCGGCCATAATGCACCTCCCCGTGGCGCACCGACGTTTAACGGCCGAGGCGAGCCGCTGTACGGCACGCGCGACGAGGTTGACCTCGACCAGATCCGGCAGCTCGGGCTTCCCTTCTGGCTGGCCGGCGGCACTGGCTCGCCGGATGCGCTCCGGCGAGCTCGCGAGCAGGGTGCGGCAGGCATCCAGGTGGGGACGCTCTTCGCGTACGCGGATGAATCCGGAATCCCCGATGCCTACCGAAAGTCGGTGCTGGCGGATGCGGGCCGCGGGACGGTCGACGTCTTTACCGATCCTCGCGCTTCGCCAACCGGCTATCCCTTCAAGGTTGTACGCTGGCCCGGCGACCCCGCCGCGGCCAGCTCCGAGCCGCGCACCCGAGTCTGCGATCTGGGCGGCCTCCGCGTCCCCTACGAGCGACCGGATGGCCGCCTGGGTTACCGTTGCCCGGCCGAGCCAGTCGAGGCGTACGTCCAGAAAGGGGGCTTGGTCGAGGAGACGGTGGACCGGCGCTGCCTGTGCAACGCGCTCATGGCAAATATCGGACTCCCGCAGGTCCGGGAGGACGGACGGCAAGAACCGCCGTTGCTCACTAGCGGCGATGACCTGCTGGCGATCGGAAACTTCCTGCGCGGTCGTGCTTCGTATACCGCGGCAGACGTCATCGACTACCTGCTGACGGGGCTTGCGGCGTGATGGGGGCGGTCGGAGGCCGCCCCCATGGCCCTCAGCCTTCGGCCTTCCGCCTCCCCGTGTACCACAGCCATCCTGTGCCCAGCAGCGCCGCGACGGCGGACGAGACGAACACCGCGATCTTCGCTGCCGCGAAATCGCTCGCACGGGGGAATGCCTCCCCTGCGATGAAGAGCGACATGGTAAATCCGATGCCGGACAGCAGGCCAGCACCGATGAGCTGGGACCAGGAGTACTGATTCGATTTGGTCGCGAAGCGAAGGCGCACGGCCAGCACACTCGCTGCCGCCATGCCCAGCGGCTTGCCCAGGACCAGCCCGAGTATGATTGCCAGCATGAGGCGCTCGTGTCCTTCCACCACGCTCGCGCTCACGACCACGCCGGCGTTTGCGAGCGCGAAGATGGGCAGCACCACGTAATTGGACCGCAACGACACGGTGCGCAACAGGCGGTCAGCCGGCGATTCCAGGCGGTCATGCACCGCGTCGAGCGCGTCCATGGCCGGCGCCGAGGGACCGTGATGCAGCACCTCTTCACTGCGCCGGGCTTCGGCCACGAGTATGGCGTTGGCCTGCGCCATCAGCGTGCGCGCATTGCTGGGGTCACGGGTGGGGATGAAGAGGGCGAGGAGCACGCCCGCCAGCGTAGCATGCAATCCACCGAGCAGGATGGCCACCCACAGCAGCACACCAAGCACGAGATATGGCGTGACCCGGTAGATCCGCGCCCGGTTGAAGAGCGCCAGCAGGCCGACGATGCCCGCCGCGGCGAGCAGATACCCGGGATGCAGTGCATCAGAGTAGAAAATGGCCACGATGAGGATCGCGGCGATGTCATCCACGATCGTCGCGGCGGTGAGGAAGATGCGCAGCTCCACCGGCACCCGGCGGCCCAGCATCACGATCAGTGCCACCGCGAACGCGGTGTCGGTCGCCACCGGGACGCCCCAGCCGTGCGCCCACGGCCCGGACGGAAGCACCAGCCGATAAAGCAGCGCCGGCACCAGCGCGCCCCCGAGCGCCGCCGCGACGGGCAGCGCCGCGGCTCGGCGGTTGGAAAGATGCCCCACGCTGAACTCGCGCTTGATCTCCAGCCCAACCACCAGGAAAAAGATGGTGAGCAGCCCGTCGTTGACCCAGCGAATCAGCGGCAGGCTGAACACGCCGTCGCCGAACTGGACGGCGAACGTCTGCTGCCAGAACTCCTGGAATGCCGCCCCCACGGGAGAATTGGTCAGTAGGACGGCGACGATGGTGGTGAACAACAGCAGCAGGCCGGCGGAGGGCGCCCACCGGGCAAAATCCAGCGCTGCCGTCCTCATCCGATGACCGAGGGAGCCGAGCAACGCCTCGGAGAAGTCGTGTGAGTGCCAGAGGCCCTCGTATTTCCGGCCGTTGATAAAGAACGTGGGAGTGAGCCGGACGCCGCTGGCGAGGGCGCTCGCGTCATCCTCCGCGACGCGTTCGCGCGCCCGGCTGGTCTCCCGCGACTCGACCAGAGGCGATTCGTCGGCGAGTTCCAGCTCGTTGGCCACGGCCCGCAGATCCTCCTCGGTGAGCGTGGGCGAACGAGTCATCAGCGTGACGTGGGCCTCCCAGAACCGGCCCTGCTCGCCCGCGCGTTCAGCGAGAACCGCGGCACGCCGGGCGATGTCGCTACCCGGCAGCGGGCGGTGACGAAACACGTAGCGCAGGCGATCGCCAAACTCGTCGCGCACGGCAGCAATCCGGTCGTTCGCCGCCCGGCAGTACGGACAAGCGTAGCTGCCATACTCCACCAGCTCGATCCCGGCGCCGGCCGGACCAAGAGCGTGGTCCCGATCAGGGTCCACGGTTGGCGTCAGCCGGTTGGCGAAGGCAGCTGGTGCAGTCACATGGCGCTCGGCATGGGTAGAAGATCGGGATCACGAAACCACGAAACCACGAAAGCACGAAGCACGGCAATGCACACGAAAGTGGGAATCGACGAAAAAGGCAACGAACGTGCAGGGAGCTCTTCGTGCGTTCGTGCTTTAATGACTACAGGAGTGGATCAAATCGGAAGCTGCGCTCCGAGGCCACCCGCACCAACGCAAAATCGGCGTGTGCCGGGTTGAGCAGGTAGTTCCGCTCCTCTGGCATCGGCGCCGCCGGTACGCTCAGCACGCAACTCCGCCCGGCGGCCAGCCACGCATCGCCGAGCGCACGGCACGAGAGCGGAGTGGGGCTTTGTGCCCACTGGGCCGCGAGCCGGCTTTCGTCCAGCGTCTCCCGGCTCACCTCGTCGGGGATCCCAAGGGTAAGCAGGCGGAGATCGCCGGGCGCATCCGCGGGATCGAGATGGACCAGCAGCTCGAGGACGGCAAGCGACCCGGTGCCTGAGGCGTAGATCACCGCCCTGCCGGGTGAGTTCCATCGCCCGCCGAAGCGCCGGGCACCCTCGCCGTCAAGCGCACGGAAGGCGGTGCGGCAGATGCGGTAGAGATGCACGGTCTACGGTCTACGGTCTACGGTCGACCGCTGACCGTTGACCGTCGACGGTTGACCGTAGGCCCTGCACCGGAGTTCCTCAGCTGAAGATGCCATTCTCCACCCGCCCCAGCACCCGCTCAACGGCAAGGGCGCCGGCGTCGCTGTCGAGCAGGTCGAGCGGACGGGCGCCGCCCAGGGCGCGGTTATCCTGCCGCAGCCAGTGCAGGCCCTTTTCCGAAGTGCCCAGCGCTTCCTCTGCGCGCGACACCAGCCGCGCGACCCGCGCGAGGCGATCCGATTCGTCGGGCGAGAGCCGGCCCCCGGCGGCGCGCTTCCGCTGGAGCGTGCGCGGCGAACCAACAAGGGGATAGAGCTCGCCCGCGGCAATCCAGCGGACGAAATAGTCGAGCGCGGCGACGGGCAGTCCCGCCCGCACCAGCTCGGCCAGCTCCATTTCGGAGCGGATCTGGTGCTTGAGGACGGGCCGCCCGCCCAGCTTGGCGGCGACGGTCTGTGCGGTCATGCAGCGCCTCCCACGTCAAATGGCGTACAGGAGATACGCATTTGGCGCGATGGAAGTCAAGCGTCTGGCGTCTGGCGTCTGGCGCTCGACGCCTACCCCCTCCCGACCTCACCCTGCCCACGCTAACATGGCGCATGGCTGATGCCCATCATTTTCTCGAGAATCTCGCCCTGGTGCTCTGCGTCGCCGCGCTCACCACCGTGGTGTTCCGGCGCCTCCGGCAGCCGGTCATCTTCGGGTACCTGCTGGCCGGGCTGATCATCGGGCCCCATGTCCCGATTCCGCTGGTGGCCGACCGCGACCTGGTGCCGGTCCTCGCCGAAACGGGCGTCATCCTGCTGATGTTCGCGCTGGGGCTCGAATTCAGTCTCCGGAAGATGATCCGGGTGGGGCCGACGGCGGGATTGATCGCGGTGGTCCAGTGCAGTGCCATGCTGATGCTCGGCTATGTCGTGGGGCAGGCGCTTGGGTGGACCGTGCTCGAGAGCGTCTATCTCGGCGCCATTATCGCCATCTCCAGCACCACGATCATCGTCAAGGCGTTCGCCGAGGCAAAGATCACGGGTCGGGTGAAGGACGTGGTTTTCGGCACCCTCGTCATCGAGGACCTGATCGCCATCCTGCTGCTGGCGGTGCTGACCACCATTTCCACCGGCGGCGAGATTTCAGCGAGCGGGCTGGCACACACGGGCGTGCGGCTCGGCACCTTCCTCGTGGGCTTCGTCGCGATCGGGGTACTGACCATTCCCCGCCTTGTCCGCTACACGCTCCGCCTCGGGAGCGCCGAGACGACGCTGGTCACCTGTGTGGGAATCTGCTTCGCCACGGCACTGCTCGCTCTCTCGTTCGGCTACTCGGTGGCCCTGGGCGCGTTCATAGGCGGTGCGCTGGTAGCAGAGTCGGGCCAGGCGGCGCGCATCGAGCACCTGGTAGCACCGGTGCGCGACATCTTCGCCGCGATCTTCTTTGTCGCAGTCGGGATGATGATCGACCCTCGGCTGGTGGCCGAGCACTGGCTGGCGGTAGTCGTGCTGACCTTCGTGGTGATCGTCGGCAAGGTGGTGTCGGTCTCGTTCGGCGCCTTCCTCGTCGGCTATGGCACCCGTACCTCGGTGCAGTCGGGGATGAGCCTGGCCCAGATCGGCGAATTCTCGTTCATCATCGCCGGTGTCGGGCTTGCGGCCGGCGCTACCCGGGCGTTTCTCTATCCTGTCGCCATCGCCGTCAGCGCGATCACGACGTTGACCACGCCCTGGCTCATCCGTGCCGCTGCACCAGCGGCATCGTGGGTGGACCGGAAGCTCCCTCCTCCGCTGCAGACCTTCGCGACGCTCTACGAGACGTGGCTGCACCGGCTGCGGCATCGCCCCCACGGGAGCCGTTCGCCGGTCCGCCAGCTGGTCGGACTCCTCCTCGCCGACGCAGCGCTGGTCGCGGCCGTGGTGATCGTAAGCGCGCTTGAGATTGCGCCGGCGAGTGAAGTGCTGGCGCGCACCTTTGGCTGGAGCCCAAGGGTGGCGCGGTGGGGCGTGGTGGTGGGCGCCGCGCTGCTGGTGGTCCCGCTCGTCTTCGGCTACTTCCGCACCGCGCGGCGGCTGGGCCGGGTGTGGGCCGCCGATGTCGTGCCGGAGGCGAGGCCGGGCCGGACCGATCCTGGCGCGGCACCCAGGCGCGCGCTGGGGGTGACGCTCCAGTTGGCGATCGTCGTGGCGACGGGTATTCCGCTGATCGCCGTCACGGCGCCGTTCCTGCCACCGCTCCGGGGCCCGCTGGTCTTCAGTGTGCTGCTCCTGCTCCTGGCAATTGCGTGGTGGCGCAGCACCACCGACCTCAGGGGACACGCGCAGGCCGGCGCGGAAGTCCTGGTGTCTGCGTTGAGCAGGCAGATGGCCACCGAGGAACCCCACCCGAGCACCCCCGCGCCAGCGGCGCTCGAGCTCACGGAAGTGCGCCAGCTCCTCCCGGGTCTGGGCGAGCCGGTGGCGATCATCGTGAAGGACGATGACTACGCGGTGGGAAAGACTCTCGCTGAGCTTGATCTCCGGAGCCGAACCGGCGCGGTGGTGCTTGCGATCACCCGTGACGGTGAGTCCATCCTCCTGCCCACGGGTCACGAGAGAATGCAGACTGGCGATCGGCTTGCGGTGGCGGGCACGCGGCGCGCGAGCCATGCGGCGGTGGAACTGATCCGGGCGGGGCGAGCGGGCTGATTCTGGCTGCTGGTCGCTGGCGGCTGGCTGCCGATCGCTGGTCCGAGTCGGAGCAGTCCACAGCGTCCCTCCCGCCCGGGTTCCTGCTCCCCCTGCCTACGCCCTGCGCCCGATGAAGAACCGCTTCAGCACCTCGCCGCACTCCTCGGCCATGAGGCCACCGATGACCTCCGGGCGATGGTTGAGTCGGGGATGCCGCAGCAGATCATAGACGGAACCAGCCATACCGGCACGGGGGTCCCACGCGCCGAACACCACACGCTCCACCTTCGAAAGAATGATGGAGCCGGCGCACTGGGCGCACGGCTCCATGGTCACATACAGGGTGGCAGTCGGGAGGCGGTCCTCACCACCGGCCTCCAGCGCGCGGCGAATGGCGAGCAGCTCGGCGTGCGCGGTGGGATCGTTCCGGTGAATGGTCTCGTTATGTGCCTCGGCAATGATCGCGCCGTCCCGCATGATGACCGCGCCCACCGGGACTTCCTCCCTGACTGCGGCGGCGCGTGCGAGCCGGAGCGCCGCCGTCATGCCAGTCAGGTCCGATGGGGACGGCGTCCCCCTACGCACCCGCCGCCTCAGCCATGGTCGCCTCCCGAGCAAAAGCCAGTTCCCCGCCCTTGGCGTCCACCACGATCGTGTCGCCCTCGTGATACTGTCCTTCCAGCACCGCCAGCGCGATGGGATTCTGCAGATCCCGCTGGATGACGCGCTTGAGCGGCCGCGCGCCGTAGACCGGATCATAACCGCGGTTGGCCAGCAGTGCGCGCGCCTCGGGCGTGACGCGGAGGTGCAGCTTCCGCGCATCCAGCATCTTCTCCAGGTGCGCCAGCTGCAGGCCGACGATGTGCGCGAGATCGTCCCGCGACAGCGGGTGGAAGACGATCACGTCATCCACCCGGTTGAGGAACTCGGGCCGGAAATGCTCCCGCAGTTCGCCACGCACCGCCTCCTCGACCGCGCTCCACGCCGCATCGCCCGCCTCCGCGCCGGCTTCCACGATGTACTGGCTGCCGATGTTGGAGGTCATGATGATCACCGTGTTGCGGAAATCCACGGTGCGGCCCTGGCTGTCGGTGAGCCGGCCGTCGTCCAGGATCTGGAGCAGGAGGTTGAAGACGTCAGGGTGCGCCTTCTCGATCTCGTCGAACAGCACCACGCTGTAGGGGCGGCGGCGCACCGCCTCGGTGAGCTGGCCCCCCTCTTCGTAGCCGATGTAGCCCGGCGGCGCACCAATCATCCGTGCCACCGTGTGCTTCTCCATGTACTCCGACATGTCGAGCCGCACCATCGCGCGCTCGTCGTCGAACAGGAATTCCGCGAGCGCACGCGCAGTCTCGGTTTTCCCCACACCGGTCGGCCCGAGGAAAATGAAGGAACCCGTTGGACGGTTGATGTCCTGCAGGCCGGCCCGGCTCCGCCGCACGGCGTTGGCGACCGCGGTCACCGCGGCTTGCTGGCCTGCAACGCGCTGGCCCAGCTCGGCTTCAAGACGGGTGAGCCGCTCCCGCTCAGATTCGAGCATCTTGGACACCGGAATGCCCGTCCACTTGGCCACGATCTCGGCGATGTCCTCGGCGTCCACCTCCTCCTTGAGGTAGCGCGCGCTGGCCTGCACTTCGGTGAGCCGAGCCTCGTCGGCCACCAGCTTCTGCTCCAGCTCGGGAATGCGGCCGTACCTGAGCTCGGCCGCCTTCTGCAGGTCGCCCCGACGCGTGGCGAGCTCGACTTCGCTGCGCAGCGCCTCGACCTCTGCCTTGTTCTGGCGAATCTCCTGGATGGCGTCCTTCTCCGACTGCCACTGCGCCTTCATCCCGGCACTCTGTTCCCTGAGCCCGGAGATTTCCTGCTCCACCCGCGCAAGGGCCTCCCTGCCGGCCTTGTCCTTCTCGCGCGAGAGCGCCTCGCGCTGGATTTCCAGCTGAGTGATGCGACGCTCGACCTCATCGATCTCCTGCGGCAGGCTGTCGATCTCGATGCGGAGGCGGCTGGCGGCCTCGTCCACCAGGTCGATCGCCTTGTCGGGCAGGAACCGGTCGCCGATGTAGCGGTCGGAAAGCGTTGCAGCCGCCACGATGGCGTTGTCAGTAATCCGCACGCCGTGATGAACCTCGTACTTCTCCTTGAGGCCACGGAGGATCGCAATCGTGTCGGCGACGCTTGGCTCACCCACCAGCACTGGCTGGAAACGACGCTCCAGCGCGGCGTCCTTCTCGATGTGCTTGCGATACTCGTCCAGGGTCGTGGCGCCGACCACGTGCAGCTCACCCCGCGCCAGCGCGGGTTTCAGCAGGTTGGAGGCATCCACTGCCCCCTCGGCGGCGCCGGCGCCCACGATGGTGTGCAGCTCGTCGATGAAGACGATGTAGCGGCCTTCCGCCTCGACCAGCTCCTTGATGACCGACTTGAGGCGCTCCTCGAACTCGCCGCGGTACTTGGCGCCGGC
>DAIMFY010000061.1:0-6196 GCA_036724295.1 Gemmatimonadales bacterium
TCCCAGGAGTAACGATGAAGATTGGCGCCGTAGTTCTCTTGCTCGGAATTCTGCCAGTGGCCGCCGTGGCGCAGGACTCCACGCAGGCGAAGCCGGTTGCTCTGAAGGTTTCGCAGGCCATGCGGGCCGCATTCCCCAAGTTCGAGGCTGCCCAGTGCTCGGCAGATAAAGGACTGCATTTCAAGGTGAGCTCTGCCAAGGTCTACCTCAAGACGTCCGTGGAGACGCCGGTAGACGACAACAAGGCGCGTGCGCTCGATAATGGTGAGCGCGTTGCCCTCGAGGCCATTCGCCAGAATGGCCAGGACAAGAGCGCCGGGGCGTGGTACTATCTCGGCCGGATCGAGCTACGGAAGGGCAATGTCACGGCAGCCGACTCCGCGCTGTCAAAGGCCGTGGCCATCGCGCCGGACTGTGCCGCCGATGTGGCAAAATATCGGCGCGCGGCGTGGGTTCCCGTGATCAACCAGGGCATCGATTTCCTCAAGGCGAAGCAGGCCGATTCCGCGACTGCGTATTTCGAACTCGCGAATCGCCTCTATGCGCAGTCGCCGCACGCATATTACTACCTCGCCACCATGGCATTTGACGCAGGTAACATGGACCGCGCGCTGGTGTACTTCGATTCCTCGCTCGCCGTGGCTGCTGACACCAGCGACGCGTCGCTGCAGGACCAGGCCACGTTCAACAAGGCCGTCGTGCTGCTCCGCATGGACCGGGGTACTGAAGCGGTGCCGATCCTCCAGAAGTTCACGGCCAAGCACCCCGACGATATCAACGCGAAGAAGGCGTTGATGTCGGCCTACCAGGCCGCAGGCCTGCAGGACAGCGTGAATGCCGTGGCGGCGCAGCTCGAAGCGGCGGGGGAGAATGTTCCGCGCGCTGCCGTGCCAGACACGACTCCCTTCAACTCGGCGGTCAAGGCGTTCAACGAGGAGCGCTGGGCCGATGCCGCTGCCGCCGCGGAGAAAGTGGCCGCTGCCGAGCCGTACAATCGCGACGCGATTTACATGCTGGTCGCTTCCTCCTACCGGCTGAAGAAGGGGCCGGAGCTGGTGCGCTGGGGCAAGCAGCTCATCGGGATGGATCCGGCAAGCGAAGCGGGACTCCAGATGCTCGGGTTCGGCTATAACCTGACGAACGACAGCAAGGATGCCGTCGCCACGCGGCTCAAGCTGAACAGCCTGCCCATCTCCATCAACCACCCGGTGCTCGCCGTTACCACCGATGGCGCCACGTTCACCGCCACGGCCACCGGTCGTGACGCGACAGCCTCGACCGGCAAGGCCATCGCACCGCACCCGGTGACGCTGACCGTGGAGTTCGTGAACAAGGACGGTGCCGCCGTAGCGAGCACCGACGTGGCAGTCCCCGCGCTCAAGGCAGGCGAAACCTTCGACGTGAGCGCTGTCGCACAGGGTGCCGGCATTTCGAGCTGGCGCTATACGCTGAAGTAGGGGTCACATGGAGCATCCATGACGGGTACGCAGGCCTCCGCCGAGGGACTCACCACCACCCGCGCGCCGTTCATCGAGCGGGCGCAGGCAAACGGTGAGCTGTACATCCACCAGCCGTACGAACTGTACAGCCAGGCGAACCACGAGGCGTGGCGCCGGCTCTTTGCCAGGATGGAGAGTCGCTGGCGCACGTACGCCAACCCGCGGTTCCTGCAGGGCATCGACAATCTTTGCCTCGACCCGGCGCGGGTGCCGCACCTTGATGACGTCAATCGCTTTCTCAGCCCGCTCACCGGCTTCAAGGCCAAACCGGTGAGCGGGTATGTCCCGGCATTCCTCTTTTTCGACTGCCTCCGGAATCGCGAGTTCCCGACCACGATCACCATCCGTGACGCGGACTCGCTCGATTACCTCCCCGAGCCGGACATCTTTCACGACATAGCCGGCCACGTGCCGATGCACACCGACCGGGCCTTCGCCGACACCCTGGTGCGGTTCGGGGATTGCGCCCACACCGCGGCGAGCATCGTCGCCAGCATTCCGGATGAACGCGAGCGGATCAGGCGGCTCACGAGCATCCAGAAGGCGATGGCGCGCTTCTTCTGGTTCACCATCGAGTTCGGCTTGATGCGTGATGGCAACGCGCTCAAGGTCTATGGCAGCGGGCTGCTCAGCTCTTACGGCGAGATTGCCCACGCAATCGACGCTCCCGAAGTGCAGCGCTTTCCGCTCCAGCTGGAGTGGGTGGTCAACCAGTACTTCGAAATCGACCACTACCAGCCGCTCCTCTTCATCGTTGATTCCTTCGACCACCTTTTCGAACTGGTGGGCGAACTCGAGCGATGGATGCAGGAGGGCAAGCTGGACAACGTCGCGCCAGGCGAGCCGGCGGTGAGCGAGCCCGATCTTCGAAGCTTCCTTGAGGCCGCCGACCGCATCTAGCGCGGCTCGTGCTTGACAGGGGCGCCGCCGCTGCGGCATCTTCCCGCCCGTTGCGGGAGTAGCTCAGTTGGTAGAGCTCCAGCTTCCCAAGCTGGCTGTCGCGGGTTCGAGTCCCGTCTCCCGCTCTGATGCAGGCCGCTGCCGGTCGTCGCCGGCAGCGGCTTCTTTCTTTGGGGCTGAGAGCGCACTTCGGCCTCGATACCGAAGTGGTGGAACCAGTTGAAGTTATCGTCGACCTAAAGTATTTTGTGAAGTCCGAACCGCCGAGCTCAGCACATGGTGAAGGTGACCGAAGTACATCCCGAGTCGTTGGGTGCCGAGCTGGGACTCGTCGCCGGGACGGAGCTCCTCGCCATCAATGGCCGGGAACTGCACGATTTTCTGGACTGGGAGTTCCTGTCCTCCGAGGAGGCCTTCGAACTCGACGTGCGGCATCCGGACGGGGAACTGGTGCGCTTCGACATCGAGCGCCCGCTCGATGAACCATTTGGCCTGAGTCTCGAGCCGCCGCGGGTCCGGCGCTGCGCCAACCGGTGCGACTTCTGCTTTGTTGACGGGCTCCCCCAGGGCCTCCGGGAGGGGCTCTACATCCGTGACGATGATTACCGGCTGTCGTTCCGGTACGGCCATTTCGTGACGATGACCAACCTCAAGGACTGGGACATCGAGCGGATCATCGAATACCGTCTCTCACCCCTCTACGTCTCGGTGCACGCCACCGACCCGGTGACCAGGCGGCTGGTCCTGCGAAACCCGCTGGCCCAGGATATCGTGCCGATGCTGCAGCGGTTCGCCGGTCACGGCATCGTCTTTCACACCCAGATCGTCATGTCGCCAGGCGTGAACGACGGCGCGGTGATGGAGCAGACGCTGAGCGACCTGTACGCCCTCGGTGATACGGTGCTCAATTGCTCCGTGGTCCCGGTCGGGCTCACCGAGCACAGCAAGCACCATCTCGTGCGGGAGCCGACCGCCGATGAGTGCCGCGCTGCGGTGGCCACGGTGGAGCGCTGGACCGCACGGGCACAGCGCGAGCGCGGGATTGCCTGGGCCTATGGCGCCGACGAACTGTACAACCGCGCCGGACTCGAGCTTCCGGGCGAAGCCGCCTACGGCACGTTCGAGCAGGTGGAGAACGGTGTGGGCGCGGTGCGATTCCTCCAGCGCTGCGTTCGCGACGATCGCGAGTTGTTCCAGGCGTGGCGAGGGCTCCGCATCGGCGTGGTTACGGGCACGGCCATGGCCCCGCTCCTGCCGCAGGTGCTGGCGGATATCGGTGCCGCGTCAGGCGCCACGCTGGAGCTCATCCCCGTCGAGAATACGCTGTTCGGACCTTCCGTCACGACCGCCGGGCTGCTCCCGGGCCGCGCCATCCAGGCGGCGATCGCCGGGCGCTCCGATCTGGACCTGATCCTCGTGCCCGGCGAAGCGGTCAATGATGACGGGCTTTTCATGGACGATCTCGCCTTTCAGGAACTGGCCGCCGGCCAAGGCGCCGACGTGCGGCTATCGAAGCGGTTCTCGGACGCCCTGCCCTTGGCTTGCGCGGCGTGAGCAAGCCCACCGTCGCCATCGTGGGCCGGCCCAACGTGGGCAAGTCCACCCTGTTCAACCGGATTATCGGCGGGCGGCGCGCCATTGTGTCGGAGCAGCCGGGCACGACGCGGGATCGCCACTTTGGCGATGCTGAGTGGTCGGGCCGCCGCTTCTGGCTCGTGGATACCGGCGGCCTGGTGCCCGACTCGACGGAAGCGATGGACCGCGCCATCGCCCGGCAGGTGACGTTTGCGCTCGACGAAGCCGACGTGATCATCTTCGTGACCAACGGACGCGATGGCGTTCATCCGATGGATGAGGCGGTGGCGGACCGTCTGCGAAAGTCAGGACGGTCGGTCGTGCTGGCGGTCAACAAGCTGGACACGCTGGAGAACGCCACCGAGCACTACGATTTCTACCGGCTTGGGTTCGGTGAACCCTATGGGATCTCGGCCGCGTCGGGGAAGGGCACCGGCGACCTGCTCGAAGCCCTGGTGGGCCTCCTGCCCCCGCGTTCCGACGCCGAAGCCGAGGATACGATTGGCGTGGCGGTGGTGGGGCGGCCCAACGTCGGCAAGTCATCACTCGTCAACCGGCTCCTGGGCGAAGAGCGGCACGTTGTCTCGCCCATCGCCGGCACCACCCGCGACGCAGTGGACTCGCTCCTCCGCTACCATGGGCGGGCCATCAACTTCATCGATACGGCCGGGCTGCGGAAGCGCTCCAAGGTGGCCGACGACCTCGAGTTCTATTCCACCCTTCGCACCGAGCGGGCGGTCGAGCGGGCGGATGTGTGCGTGCTGGTCGTCGATGCCGCGCTTGGCCTGCATGCGCAGGATCTGAGGATTGCGACGGCCGCCTGGGAACAGGGTGCGGCGCTGATCGTCGCCGTCAACAAGTGGGACCTCATCGAGGAGAAGGACGCGCAGACGGCCCAGCGCGGGGAAAAGACCATCACCGAGCGCGCGCCGTTTCTCAATTTCGTGCCGTTCCTGTACGTCTCCGCCGTGACAGGGCAGCGGGTGCACCAGCTGCTCGACTTGATCTGCTCCGTCGCCGACGAGCGGGAGAAGCGGGTGCAGACGGCCGAGGTGAACAAGGTGCTGGAGCAACTGATACAGCGGAATAGCCCGCCGCAGCGTCCCGGCGAGGAAGTGAAGCTGCTGTATGCATCGCAGGTGGGGACCAGCCCTCCAACGATAGCCATTGTCACCAACCGCCCCGACGACGTGCCCGAGGCCTACCAGCGCTACCTCGCCAACGGCTTCCGCGAGGCGTGGGCCTTCAGCGGCTCACCGCTCCGCCTCAAGTTCACGGCCCGGGGCTCGAAGCGCCGGTGATGCCGCTCGGGCTTGCGCTGCTCGCGTCCTACCTGCTTGGCGCCATCCCGACCAGCTACCTGGCCGGCAAATTCTTCCGCGGGATTGACCTGCGGCAGCACGGCAGCGGCAACCTCGGCGCCACCAACCTGTATCGTACGCTGGGTGCGAAGTTCGCGGTGCCCGTGGCCCTCTTCGACATGGCCAAGGGCGCCGTTCCGGTACTGGTCATTGCGCCGCTGGTATCCAGCTCCAGGTACTTCGCGGTTCTCTGCGGCATCATGGCTGTGCTGGGCCACGTATTCTCGGTGTTCGTCCGGTTCCGCGGCGGCAAGGGAGTCGCCACCGCATCGGGCGTGATGCTGGGACTCACACCCTGGGCGGTGCTGGTGGCGCTCGCGGTCTGGCTGATCGTGTTGCGCCTATCGGGTTATGTCTCTCTCGGCAGCATGGTCGGGGCGATCGTACTGCCTGTCGCTGCGTGGTTCCTGCACCCTCTGCAGCGCGACATCATCTGGATCCAGGTGCTGGTGGCGCTGGCCATCATCTGGCTGCATCGCGCGAACATCAAGCGGCTGCTGGCCGGCACGGAGAATCGTTTCGGCCGCCGCGCCAAGCCATCCGCATGACGCGCATCGGAGTCCTGGGCGCGGGAAGCTGGGGCACGGCGCTGGCCGACCTGCTCGCGCGAAAGGGACACGCGGTGCGCATCTGGGCCCGCGAGGCGGAGGTGGTTGCCAGCATCAACAGCCAGCACGAGAACCACCTCTTCCTGGCCGGGCACGGCCTCGCGCCGTCAGTGGTGGCGTACCCCGATGCCCGGGACGTGGTGGGCGAGGCGGAGGTAGTCGTATCTGCCGCCCCGAGCCACGCCGTGCGACAGGTCATCGGCGAGGTGGCGGGGGTCATCCCGGCCGGCGCCCTGATCGTGAGTGCCACCAA
>DAIMFY010000061.1:6206-9722 GCA_036724295.1 Gemmatimonadales bacterium
ATCGAGGATGCATCGCTCGCCCGCATGTCCGAGGTCATCCAGTCCGTGGTCCACGGGGCACGGGTGGCGGTCCTGTCGGGCCCGAGCTTTGCCAGCGAAGTTGCGGCCGGCCAGCCCACGGCGGTGGTGGCGGCTTCCGCCGATGCGCCCGCGGCGGCGCGTACGCAGGAGCTGTTTTCGACTCCGGCCTTCCGGGTCTACACCAACCAGGATGTCATCGGCGTCGAACTGGGCGGATCGCTCAAGAATGTCATCGCAATTGCGGCGGGAACGCTGGAGGGGCTGGGACTGGGGCACAATGCGCGCGCCGCGCTGCTGACCCGCGGGCTCGCGGAAATCACCCGCCTCGGCACCGCGCTGGGGGCGGAGCCCGCCACCTTTGCCGGCCTGGCCGGCATGGGCGACCTCATCCTCACGGCGACTGGCTCCCTCAGCCGGAATCGCGCGCTGGGGATGGCGCTGGCGCATGGGGAATCGTTCGGGGCGTGGCAGGCGCGCAATCGCACCGTGGCCGAGGGCGCCAATACCTCTCGCGCGGCGGCTCGGCTGGCCGGACGCGCTGGCGTCGAGATGCCGATCGCAGATGAAGTGCTGGCGGTGCTGTTCGAGGGCAAGCCGGCGCGGGACAGTGTCCGGGACCTGATGGAACGCGAACTGAAAGCGGAGCAATGGTGATGACAGCCAAGCCACAGGCGTCTTCCCCCAGGCAGGAATTCTTCTCGATCGGTGAGGTGTGCGAACTCACCGGACTCAAGCCGCACGTCCTGCGCTACTGGGAAAGCCAGTTCCGGTTCCTCAGCCCGGCCAAGAACCGCTCCGGCAACCGGGTCTACAAGGCGCGTGAAGTCGAGTTCATCCAGCTGGTCAAGCATCTGCTCTACACCGAGAAGTACACCATCGAAGGCGCACGCCAGCGCATCGACCAGGCGCGCCGGAGCGGCGAAGTGAGGGGCGCCGCGCGTTCGGCGCATGCGGCGGAGGTGCTGCACGACGTGCGCGCCGGCCTCATCGAAGTACTCGACCTCCTGGATGGCAAGACCCCGGGACACGGATGAACATTCTCTGCAGCAACGATGATGGCATCCTGGCGCCTGGCCTCACCCTGCTGGCGGACGCCTGCCGGGCGGTGGCAGACGTGACGGTGGTGGCGCCGGACCGGGAGCAGAGCGGCACCTCCCATTCACTGACCTTGCATCGGCCGCTGCGCCCCACGCGGCGGCCCGACGGCGCCTATCAGGTCGACGGCACGCCCACTGACTGCGTGATGCTCGCCCTGGAAGCGCTGATGCCGGAGCGACCCGACTTCGTCTTCTCGGGCGTGAACCACGGCCCCAACATGGGTGAGGACGTGCTGTATTCCGGGACCGTGAGCGCCGCCATGGAGGGCGTCATGCTCGGCGTGCCCGGCGTGGCCATTTCGTTCACGGGCCACCACCCCGAGACCATGGCCAGCTACCGTGACGTGCTCGCGCGGCTGGTGCAGCGCATCACCAGCGCTCCGGAATTCCCGCGCAACATGCTGCTCAACATCAACCTGCCTGACCGTCCGGCGGCGGAGGTCGAGGGTACGCGCGTGACACGCCTCGGAAGCCGCTACTTCAGCGATTCGCTGACGCGCATGCAGGATCCCTGGGGCCGGGACATCATGTGGATCGGCGGCGGGACAATTACCTGGACGGGCGGCGAGGACAGTGATCACGTGGCGGTGGCGGAAGGGTACATTTCGGTCACGCCGCTGCAGATGGACCTCACCAACTTCGGACTGATCGAAACAGTGCGTGGCTGGGACCTCTCGTGACCGGGCCAGCCGATGGATACGGTGGGTATCGGGAACGCCTGGTCGAGACCCTTCGGGGCAAGGGCATTCGTGACCTTGCGGTGCTTCACGCGGTCGCCGAGGTGCCGAGGCATCTCTTCCTGCCGGAATACCTGTGGCATCGCGCCTATGATGATGCGGCGCTGCCGATCGGGAACGGCCAGACCATCAGCCAGCCGTGGGTGCAGGCGCGCTCGCTGGAGGCACTGGCGCTCACCGGCACCGACACGGCGCTCGAGGTGGGCACCGGTTCCGGGTACCAGACGGCATTGCTCTCGCGGCTGGCCGGCACCGTGGTGAGTATCGAGCGGGTGCGTGAACTGAGCGAGCAGGCGCGGGAATCGTTGCAACGCGCCGGCATGGAGCGGCATCTGCATCTCGTCGTGGGCGACGGCACACTGGGGTGGCCGCCGCTCGCCCCCTACGCGGGGATCGTGGTGGCGGCTGCGTCGCCCGAGGCACCGGCACCGCTCCTGCGACAGCTCGCCGACGGCGGACGGCTGGTCGTGCCGATCGGGCCGCGCGAGACCCAGGTGCTGACGCTCCTCACGCGGCGCGGCGAGGAATTCGGCGCGACCGCGCTGTCGGAGGCCCGCTTCGTTCCATTGATCGGCCAGCACGGCTGGAACTGATCGTCACCATCTTCCCACGACACCATGGATTTCCTGCGGCAGCTCATCGACGTCTTCCTGCACCTGGACCAGCACCTGGCGCAGGTCATCGAGCAGTTCGGGGCGGGATCGTACCTGATCCTGTTCCTGATCATCTTTGCCGAAACGGGGCTGGTGGTCACGCCCTTCCTGCCGGGCGACTCGCTGCTCTTCGCGGCTGGCACGTTCGCGGCACTAGGATCGTTCGATGTCGTGCTGCTGCTGGGGCTGCTGATCGCGGCGGCGGTTGCCGGTGACACGGTGAATTACTGGATCGGCGCCCGCATCGGCGAGCGTGCGTTCAGCGGCCGGATCCGCTTCCTCAAGCAGGAACACCTCGAGCGAACCCGTGCCTTCTACACCCGGCACGGAGGCAAGACCATTGTCCTTGCGCGTTTCATTCCCATCATCCGGACCTTCGCGCCGTTCGTGGCCGGGGTCGGACGCATGCACTATCCGCGATTCCTGGCGTACAACCTGGCCGGGGCGGTGCTCTGGGTCGCGCTGTTCGTACTGGGCGGATATTTCTTCGGCAACATCCCGGCCGTGCGGTCGAACTTTACTCTCGTGATTCTCGCCATCATCGCGCTCTCGGTCGTTCCGGTCGTAGTTGAGCTCTTGCGGGGCAGGCGCCGCGAGGCAGCGTGACAACCCGGCGCTTCGTCGTGACCGGGCGCGTGCAGGGAGTGGGCTTTCGCTGGTTTGTACTGCAGCAGGCGCGGCAGCTCGGGCTCGGTGGATTTGCACGGAACTGCCCCGACGGCACGGTGGAAGTCGTCGCCAGCGGCGCGGAAGCCGCGGTGGGCCGGCTGGAGGAAGCACTCAGGAGAGGACCAGACCTGGCGAAAGTCAGCGACGTATCGTCGGAGGATGCGGCTGGGCAGGAGCCGTTCACGGCGTTTGATATTCGCCGACGCTAGGCGCTCGCCTGACGCCCGACGCCGGCGGTCATATCCACGTTGACTTTACGCGCTTTGGACAGGTAGTTTTCCAATCTTTGCCCCCGTAGCTCAGATGGATAGAGCAGCGGTTTCCTAAACCGTTGGCCGG
>DAIMFY010000062.1:0-1152 GCA_036724295.1 Gemmatimonadales bacterium
TAGGCGTCGGTGCTCTCGTCCACCGCCTTCTTGTCGGTGAGATGCGCCGGCGGGCGCTGCATCACGAACGTGCCTTCGCTGCCGTAGCGGCCGCGGATGTCCTGGTAGGCGAAGATGTATCCCTCTTTCGCAAACGCCGCGTAGTAGCCCCGCAGGTTGCCGCCGAGGCGCTGGTCGATCCCGTAAGGTGTGCGGGTGAGGATGATCGGCAGCTTGCCGCTGGCATTCCTCGGCACGTAGTAGAGCGTATGCAGCTTCACGCCATCCCGCATCGGGACCATCGCTTCGGTGCGGATGTAATCGCTGGTGTCCTGCTGGGCGGTGAGGGTCGCGGGGGCAAGGGCAAGAAGCGTCAGGACGAGAGGTAGGCGCATGGTGGATGAGGGATGAGGGATTGGGGGTGAAGATCGGGTGCTCAGCGCGCGGTGCTGAGCGCCAGGCGGATGGCCGCGGCATCCATACGCATCGGTCCGCCGTTCACACCGTACAGCGTGGCCTCGGCGCGGCCGATGAGGGTGATATCGTCGCCTTCCACGCGCAGCGCGGTCCCCTCTGGAAGCGCAACCACGCGTACGCCGGGATTGGCGCACACGAACTCGCGTAGCCGTTCAACCCGGGTCTCGCCACCGTGATCCTGCAGCCGGGCCTCGGTGTAGTGCGCATTGATCTGGAAGGGGATGAGGTCGAGCGCGCCGAGTCCCGGGGTCTCGACAATGGGCATGTCATTGGTAGTGCGGAAGGTGGGACAGGCGATGTTGGAGCCGGCGCTCCAGCCCACATACGGCAGGCCGGTGCGGACCGCGTCACGGATGGCGTCGGTAAGCCTGGTCTCGTGCAGCTTCGCCATCAGCTGGAAGGTGTTGCCGCCGCCCACCGCCACCGCATCGCATTGCTGCAGCAGGCCCGCCGGATCATCGGTGTCGTGGGCGCTGGCCACCTCGTAGCCCAGGTCGCCAAAGGCCCCGTGCACCACCTTGGCATATTCGGCCCACGGCCGCGTGACCCCGGCAAAGGGAACAAAGAAGACCCGCCGCACTTCGCGACCGAGAAAGATGCCGAGGTGCGGTCTTGCCCAGGCCAGATATCCCTCGCCGGGCATGGTGGAATTGCTGAGCAGCAGGAGACGCGGATGGGGCACGATGGCCTCTGATA
>DAIMFY010000062.1:1252-9682 GCA_036724295.1 Gemmatimonadales bacterium
CCCCTGCACGATCGCCTGCACGATCATGATCCCGATCACGACCGCGAGGATGCCGATGGCGAGCAGCACCACCAGCATGCCGATTCCCATCCAGATGAGGAACTTCCGGCTCGCGTGGTGGGCCGCCTCCGGTTCCGCCACCAGTCGCTCCAGGAGGCGCAGGTTTCGCTTGTTGGCCTTGAAGGTGGCATCGAAGAGGTCGCCCAGGCCGGGAATGGCGCCAACCAGCGTCTCCATGACGACATTGGCCAGCATCCGGCCCATCACCGCCCGGGGCGCGCCGAGTCGCAGGCCCTGCATCAGGAAGACGGTGGACGCGAGGGCGCCCGCGAAATCCCCGAAGCCGGGGATCAATCCCACCAGCGCGTCTACACCGAAACGGAAATTCGTGCCGGGAACCCGGAACTGGCTGTCCAGGACCCAGGCCAGGCGGCGGAGCCGCTCCAGCTCGGGACGGGCGGGATGGACAACGCTGGCAGGTGGGGTGGTCATTCCGGAAATTCCTCCCGCAGGATGCCATAGCACTCTACATCTTCGCGCCGGCCCCACTTCACGATGTGCCCGCGCATGGTGCCTTCGTGCCGCATGCCGAGCTTCTGCATGACGCGGCCGGAGGCGGGGTTGCCGGCGAAATGATGTGCGAAGATCCGCTCCAGCCCCAGCACGCCAAAGCCGTACCGCATCACCACCCTCGCTGCCTCGGTGCAGACGCCCTGTCCCCACGCCGCGCGCTCCACCCAGTAGCCGAGCTCGGCCCGATGGTGTTCGGGTTCCAGGGTCAGTCCGATGGCCGCGATCAGGGCGCCATCGTCCCGCCGTGTCACGGCGAACGCCACTGGCGACTGGCGGTGGATCCCGTCGGCGAGCGTCCCGATCCATGCAGCCGCCATTCCCGGCTCATATGGGTGGGGGATGCTCAGCGTGGTGGCCGCGAGCTCACGGTCGGAGACGATACGGGTAACGTCATCGGCGTCAGCCAGGGTGAAGGGCCGCAGCACGAAGCGCGGTGTGTCGAGCGTGGCGCGCACCTTACCACCCCATCCGCTCACGCAGCCGGGTGATGTGGGCCACGTGGTGGCGGCTGTGCCAGGCATACATGGCCAGCACCTCGCTGAGCGGGATCGCGCGGTCAGGCTGCTCGGGATGCTGGTAGGTGCGCGCAAAGTCCTCGTCGCGCATGCGGCCCAGCAGCATCACCCAGCGCACGTGCAGCGTGTCGAGCAGGCCGAGCGACATCGCAATCGGGCCGCTCTTCGCATCGGGCAGTTCCGCCCAGCGCGCCTCGAAGTAAGGCCGGATGACCGGATTCTCCTCCGTGAGCGCGAGGTGGAAGCGCATGTACGCATTCATGTGGCTGTCGGGGACATGATGCACCACCTGCCGCACCGTCCAGCCGCCCGGACGATATGGCGTGTCGAGCTGTGGTTCGTCCAGCCCCGCCACCGCGGCGCGCATCCGGGCCGGCAGCTCCTCGAGGATGGCGATGTATCCGGCGCGATCCGATGCGCCCACCTGGGCGGGCGCCGAGAAGCGGCCGACCGGATAACGAAGATCGTCACTCATGCGTGGCTCCCGGCGCCCAGCAGGGTGCGGGCGTCCCAGAGTTCGGGGAAGATCCGGTTGACGACCGTACCGCGAAGATATTCAGCGCCACTGCTCCCGCCGGTGCCCGGCTTCCCGCCGATGACGCGCTCGACCATCAGGACGTGCCGGAAGCGCCAGACGGTGAGGAGCTCGTCGAACTCGACCAGCGTCTCGAGCAGCTGGAAGAGGTCGGGATGCTCCCCAGCGTTCTGGTATACATCCGCGACGCCCCGGGCATCGGCCGTGAATCCGCGCCGCCCCATGACGTCGGCCCAGGCATCGCGAAGGGTGCGGCCGGCCAGGCGTGCCTCCAGCCGTGCGCGCTCTGGTGACCCTTCGTTGTAGTAGGAGAGGAACCGCTCGTCCTTGAGCCCCGTGGTGTATTCGATCTCGCGGAATTGCGCCGACTGGAACCCGCTGGCCGGCATGAGGTGGTCGCGGAACGACAGGAACTCTACCGGCGTCATCGTCTCCAGCACCGAAAGCTGGCCCACCAGCACCCGCTCGATCTCGTGACAGCGCCGTAGCAGCCGGGCCGCGCCCAGCACGTCGTCTCCATCCATCCGCCGGATGATCCCGTCCAGTTCGTGCACGACCTGCTTGAACCAGAGCTCATAAGTCTGGTGAATGATGATGAAGAGCATCTCGTCATGCTGCGGCGGGTCCGACTTGAGCTGCTGCAGCGCGATCAGGTCTCGCACCCGCAGGTAGCCGCCGTAGGTAAGCTTCGTTTCGCCATCGGGAAGTCCGAACGACATGAGTAGTCCTGTCAGAGATGAAGCTGGTCAGTCACGAGCCGCGCCCAGCGCGCGTACGCCCCAGCCGAGGGGTGGAGCCCGTCCTGCACGAGGTCATCCGGGTGGCGCCGCGAATCCCCGGTCACGTCGACCCAGATGGCGCCGCGCGCGCGCGTTTCGGCTTCGGCCGCGCGGTTGAAGTCATCGATTTCCCTCGCGATGCCGGCGCGGTCACGCCCCTCCGCAAATGGTGTCACGCCCCAGTCCGGAATGGACAATACCACGACCTGCCGCGGCCTGCCGCCGGCGTACCCGATGGCCAGCGCCAGCAGCTCGGCAAATTCTCGGCGATACTCGTCGAGCGGCAGTCCGCGATACTGGTTGTTGACCCCGATGCAGAGCGATACCAGGTCATAGGTGCCCTCAGGCGGCGCGGCACCGACGGCGGCCAGCAACTCGCCGGTGGTCCAGCCGGTGGTGGCGATGCGGTCGAACGCCGGACGTCGAACGCCTGACGCCTGACATTCGGCGTCCGGCGTCTGGCGTTGGACGAAATCGGCAAAACTCTCCCGCGCCCCTTCGCCTACCGTGTAACTATCCCCCAGCGCCAGGTACCGCATCACGGCGACACCGGTCCCGGGTTCGCGGCGCCCTCCGAAAACCGTGAGAGGCGCAGCGGCACGATGTCCATGGCAGGCGTTTCGCTGTCGGTCATCAGCGCCGCCAGCAGCTGGCCCAGCGCCGGGGCGTGCATGGCGCCATGGCCCGAGGAGCCGTTCGCCATGAAGAAATTCTCGCACTCGCCCGCCGCGCCGAGCACCGGATGATGATCCGGGGAAATTTCATGGAGCCCACCCCACGAGCCCGCGGTATCGATCGTCGTACTGGCCAGCGCGGGGAGCCGCTCGCGCGCCAGCGCCGTGGTTTCCTCGATCCACGCAGGGTCGACCGTCGTATCCCAGGGGCGGCCCCGGATGGCCGGTGACGGCCGCATGACCAGCAGCCGATCATCCCGCTGCCGGCAGAAGAAGCCGTCGCCCGTGAACGTGGTGGGCGGGAGATTGGGTGGCAACGCGTGACCCGCCGCCACGCTCAGCACCTGGCGGCGAAGCGGCAGGACCGGCAACGCCACCCCGGCACGGTCGGCGAGCGGCGCGGCCCAGGCTCCAGCGGCGTTGACGACGGCACCCACTCGCATGGTGCCATGAGTGGTGACTGCCGCAGTGATGCGGCGCGTGCTGCTGCGCTTGAATCCCTGCACGTCAGTTCCCCACAGTGTGCGCACACCCTGCCGCTCGGCGGCGGCCAGGTATCCGGCAAGCACCTGCATCGGGCGGAACACCCCATCCGAGGGCGCAAAGGCACCGCCGGTGATTCCCGCGGGCGCGAGCGCAGGATTGATCCGGGTCACTTCATCGGCGCCGAGCTCGCGGACGTCGATGACGCCTTCGGCACGCTGGGTCCGGAGCTGGAAGCGGAGCCATTCCATCTCGTCGGGGCTCTGCGCCACCCGGAGGTGGCCGGTGGCGGCGTAGCCGGCGTCGCTCCCGGTCTCCTCGCGGAATCGGCCAAGCATCTCGCGGGAGAGGATCGAGAGCCGGACCAGGAGCGGCGCGCTGAAGCCGGCGTGAATCACGCCAGCCGTCTGTCCGCTGCTCCCACCCCCTGGCCCGCTCGCGCGGTCGGCGATGACCACATCGCGCCAGCCCAGCCGCGCCAGGTGCCAGGCGATACTCGCGCCGATGATCCCGCCGCCGACGATGAGAACCGAGGCAGATTTCATCTCGGGGTGAGGGGGGCGCAGGGCGAGCAAGTCAGCAGCACAATCTCTCCAGGTTCCTGTACGGGCGGCCTGCGGCCGCCCCATGACATCCCGATCTCGTTGATGCGCGATTACGGCCTGCGGCCGCCCCATGACATCCCGATCTCGTTGATGCGCGATTGCGGCCTGCGGCCGCCCCTACCTCCTGAATACATCGTCCGCATTCCGGAAACTCTTGAACTCCAGCGCGTTCCCGCTCGGATCCCGGAGGAACATCGTCATCTGCTCGCCGGGCTCGCCGGCGAAGCGCACCCTTGGCTCGATCACCCACTCCTGACCTGCCGCGCGCAGCCGCTCGGCCAGATGCTCGAACATCTCCCACGGCAGCACCGCACCGAAGTGCGGCATCGGCACGGCGATGCCGTCCACGAGCCCGGTGCTCGCCGTGGTCATCGGTGCGCCGGTGGTGTGGCAGGAGATCTGGTTGCCGAAGAAATCGAAATCCACCCAGGTATCGGCGCTCCTCCCCTCGGCGCAGCCGAGCAGCGCGCCATAGAACCGGCGGGTGGAGTCGAGATCCTTGACGATGAAGGCGAAGTGGAAGGGGTTGGGCATGGGTCTAGGGTCGAGGGTCGAGGGTCGAGCGCTCAGCGCATGCTGCCTTCATGTTCCGCCGCATCCCGCTCAAGCCCGGCCGACTCAATGGTGTGCCGGCAAAATGCAGCCCGAATTCCTCTTCGGTCATCTGGTCAACGGAAGCCAGCATCTGCTTGACCAGCCCATTCCGCTCATCCCGCCCATCCTGCCCATCTCGCCCATCCTGCTCCGCAAATTTTTCATTCCATGGACAAACGTCGTTACAGATGTCGCATCCGAAAACCCAGCCTTTCATCTTCCCGGCGAGCTCATCGGGAATCGGACCCTTCTGCTCGATCGTCAGATATGAAATGCAGCGCGTCGCGTCCACCACCCTCGGCTCCACGATGGCTCCGGTGGGGCAGGCGTCCAGGCAGCGTGTGCAGCTACCGCAATGGTCGGTATTGAACGGCGCATCGAGCTCGAGCTGGAGATCGGTCAGGATCTCGCCGATGAAGAAGAACGAGCCCACGCCGGGCCGGATGAGCATGGCATTCTTGCCAATCCAGCCCAGCCCCGCTCGGCGGGCGAGTTCGCGTTCCGGGATGGGGCCGGCGTCCACGTAGCACCGCGTATGGCTGGCGCCCGCCTCGCGGAGGCGGCTGGCGAGCTGCTCGAGCCGAGCCCCCATGGTATCGTGGTAATCCTTGCCGCGTGCGTACTTGGCGACCTTGGGCGGTTCGTAGTTCTGCAGGGAGTCGTCGTAGTAGTAGTTATCAAGAACAACAATGACCGACCGCGCTTCGGCGTCCACCAATGCCGGGTTTTTTCTCTTCTTCGCCTGACGATGGATATAGCGCATGGTGCCGCCGTAGCCCGCGGCGAGCCAGCGATCGAGCGCATCGGCGTGGGTATTGGGGCCAAGGTCGGTGATCCCGCACGCGAGGAAACCCGCCTCCTGGGCCCAGGCCTTCACGGTGTCGGCGCTGATCATTCGCACTGGACCTCGGACGATCGCGGCCGATTGATGAGCCGGGCTCCCTTGCCGTAGGTAAAGTAGGAGATGGCCCACTCGGTCAGGACAATCACCCGGTTCCGGAAGCCGATCAGGTAGGCGATATGGACAAAGATCCAGGTCAGCCAGGCAAAGAATCCCGAGAACTTGAGCTTGTGCAGGTCAGCCACGGCTCGGCCTCGTCCGATGACGGCGAGCTGCCCCTTGTCGAAATAATGGAACGGGCGCCGGGTCTCCACCAGCGCATTGTCGGCTGTCTCCCGCCGGATCAGGCGGGCAGCGTAGTGGCCCATCTGGATGGCAACTGGCGATACCGCCGGGAGCGAGTCGCTGTGACCCGGCTGGTGAGTGAACGAGGCGGCGTCACCCAGGACGAAGACCTCGGGGTGCCCCGGGATGGTGAGGTCGGGCTCGACGATGACCCGTCCTTGCCGGTCGAGTGGCGCACCCAGGGACTTGAGCACCGGGCTCGCCTTGTTGCCAGCGGCCCAGATAACGCATCGGGATGGAATGAACTCATCGCCAATGGCGACACCGTCAGGACGCACATCGGTCACCAACGCGCCAGTGCGGACGACAACTCCTAGCCGTTCGAGCGTCTGCCGAGCTGCGTTGCTCAGTTTGGCAGGGTAGGGTGGCAGGATCCGGTCGCCGCCCTCAAGGAGAATGACCCGTGCCTCCCGCGGGTTGATGTTCCGGAAATCGCGCTTCAGCGTCTTTTCCTTGATCTCGGCGATTGCCCCTGCCACCTCGACGCCGGTGGGCCCGCCACCCACGATCACGAAGTTGAGCAGCGTCGCGCGCTTCGCCGGGTCCGGCTCCTGTTCGGCCAACTCGAACGCCATGAGGATCCGGCGGCGGACTTCGAGCGCATCGCTGATGGCCTTGAGGCCGGGCGCCAAGGGCTCCCACTCATCATGCCCGAAGTAGGAGTGATGCGCACCGAGGCCCACGAGCAGATAGTCGTAGTGTATGCTACGACCATCGAGCAGGACGACGTTCCGCTCCTCCACGTCGATCCGCTCGACCTCTCCCATCAGGACATCGGTGTTGCGGTGGGTCCTGAGCACGGAACGGATGGGATAGGCGATATCGCTGGGGCTGAGTGCAGCGGTCGCCACCTGATAGAGCATCGGCTGGAACAGGTGATGATTGGTCCGATCGATGACCGTGACATGCGCCAGCGCACCCTTGAGGTCACGTGCGGCGTAGAGGCCGGCAAAGCCGCCGCCCAGGATCACCACTTCCCTCATGGCCTGAGCAGCTCGCGGCGCCAGCGCGCGAAGCGGATCACGTCCTCGATCGGCGGTACCGCCGACTCATCGGCATAGGCGGTGTACATGCGCCAGCGGAGATAGGTGCGGTCGGGCAAGGGAAGAAATGGTGGTGTCCGCCACCAGTTGCGCCGGCGAAACGCCCACGCCGCGCTCAGCAGATCCGCTGCGAGCCGAGGATTCATGACGGCCCGGCCGGCGAGCCGGAGAGACAGCCTGCTCCATGACCCTTGGTAGGTCGGCCAGGTGGGGTCGCGCTGGGACATGATGAAATATAGGGGTGAGGGATTTGGGGTTGGGCGGAGGGATTGATGCTTGTCGCTCAACCCTGTCCCCAAACCGCTAGTCCCCAGCCCCTGACCCCTGACCCTTGGCCCCTAACCCCTATATTCCCCCAATGCCTTTCCCAGACACCATTCCTACCTACCGGGACGAGTACCCGATCTTCCGGCATTCGGTTTACCTCAACAGCTGCTCGCTCGGGGCGCTGAGCGTGCGGGCGCGCGCCAAGGTCAACGAGCATCTCGATCTCTGGGAGAATCGCGGTGCGGCGGCGTGGTATGACGTCTGGTGGGCGGCACTCGCCGAGCTGCGCACACGGTACGGCCGGGTGGTGGGCGCCGCTGAGGGTGAGATCGCGCTGCATCCCAATATCTCGTCGGCGCTCACGGTCGTCGCCGAGTCACTGGACTACGGTCATCGCAACAAGGTCATCTTGACCAGTCTCGATTTTCCCTCGATCAGCTATCAGTGGCTGGCAAGGCAGGATCTTGGCGTCGAAGTGCAGATCCTCCAGAGCCCCGACGGCATTACCGTGCCGCTCGATCTTTACGAAAAGGCCATCGACGACCGCACCGCGATCGTGGCCACCAGCCATGTCTTCTTTGCCAGTGGCGCCATCCAGGATGCCCGCGCCATCGCGGAACTGGCGCACCGGAAGGGCGCGCTCTGCCTGATCGATGGCTACCAGGCAGCAGGGCAGATCCCGGTGGACGTGAAGTCGCTCGGGGTGGACTTCTACTGTGCCGGCGGGCTCAAGTGGCTGATGGGCGGGCCGGGTGTGGCCTTCCTTTATAGTGCGCCGGCGATCACTCGCGACCTCTACCCGCACGCGACCGGCTGGTTTGCCCATCGCGAGCAGTTCCGCTTCGACGTAACTTCGCTGGAATTCCACGACGATGCCCGACGGCTGGAAATGGGCACGCCGCCGTTGCTCCCGGTGTATGCCCAGCTGGGCGGGCTGGAAATCTGGGAAGAACTGGGTGCGGCGCGGGTCCGGCAGCGTACCGCGATGCTCACCGAGGATTGCATCGAGCAGCTGCGCGCGGCGGGCTTCCGCCCCAAGGTTGCGCAGTCGCCAGAAGACCGTGCGGCCATTATCATGATCCCCGCCGCCGATCCGCACGCCGAGGTGGCGCGGCTCGCCGAAGCGCACTTCGTGACCGATGCGCGCCCGGGGCATGTTCGTGTGTCGCCCTACTT
>DAIMFY010000063.1:0-9649 GCA_036724295.1 Gemmatimonadales bacterium
GACTGCTCAGGCTTCGCAGCCCTGGCCACCTTGCGCGGCTCTGGAGCTGCCCTCGCCGGCTCCGGCGCGCGCTGCGCCTGGACCGGTTCGGGTGACGCCGGCTCCCGCGTGGATTCCGCGGCAGCCGTGGAGTCGCCCTCGATCAGCGCCTGCACCTCTGACAGCCGGTCGATCTCCTGCCGGAGCCGCCCCAGCTCCTTTCGGACGCCATCCAGCGACGCGTGCTGGACCCTGCTGATCTCGTTCCACTTGCCATCGGTGTATTCGCCCACGGCGTGACGCAATTCCGCCTCCGCCATCGTTTCCTGGGCTTCGCTCTCGCGCCGGGAGAGGTCGGCTTCCGAGGTCCGTAGCCGATCGAGATCGGCCACGATCGAATCGCCATGCTCCCGGAGCGATTCCATGATCCGGCCGAGCCGCGACTCGTAATCCGCCTGGACCCGCCGACGCACGGCATCGGGTGCGTTGGATCCAGCCAGCTTGGAGAGCCACTCTTCGTATTGAGTGCGCTCCGCCAGCAGGGCCTGGACTGCGTTCGAGCCGGAATCAGGGGATTTGGCCATCAGGGCTGCCTTCCTTCCAGGGACGCTTGATGCGCGAACAAAGACGGCGACCAGCCGCCCGTTTCAATTCCCATGCCTCATGCGCAGGTGCTTGCACCCAACCGCAGGACCACCCGGGAGCGCGCAATCCACCTCATCCGTCACATTAGGCCAATACTGCAAAGGCTTCCGGGGTAACGACTTTCCAAAGTTGCAGCAGAGACCTCCACAATGCAAGGAGGGCCGGCCGCCCATGGCCTAATTTGCGCGTTCGGCGAGCGAATCGCCAGAGATTGCGTCAGGTCTGGCGATAGACCACCTGGCCCCGAACGATGGTGACGATGGCGCGTCCGCGGACGCTGCGACCAGCGAACGGTGTATTGCGGCTTTTCGATCGGAAGGCAGACGGATCCACCGTCCACTCCACTTCGGGATCGAGCACCACGACGTCGGCCGGTGCCCCCTTGGCGAGCGAGCCGCCTGGCAGGCCGAAAATCCGCGCCGGCACGGTGCTCATCCGCTCCACCAATTGGGCCAGCGTGAGCAGGCCCGAGCCCACCAGTTCCGCATTGGCCAGCGGGAAGGCAGTCTCCAGCCCGATGATGCCGTTAGGCGCCTGGTCGAATTCCCGTTCCTTGGCGTCGTAATGATGTGGCGCGTGGTCGGTGGCGATCACGTCGATGGTGCCATCGCGAAGCGCCTCCCGAATGGCCTCGCGGTCCGCGTCTTCCCGGAGTGGCGGGTTCATCTTCGCGTTCGTGTTGAAGCCGTCGCACGCGTCATGAGTCAGCGTGAAGTGGTGCGGGCAGGCCTCCGCCGTCACCCGCAGTCCCTTCTCCTTGGCGCGCTGGATCAGTGCGACGGAACCGCGCGTGGACATGTGACAGAGATGCACGTGCCCACCGGTGAGTTCCGCAAGGAGAATGTCGCGAGCGACCATGATCTCCTCTGCAGCTGCGGGAATGCCCTTGAGCCCGAGCCTGGTGGAGACGATCCCCTCGTGCATGGCACCGCCTTCGGCCAGCGACATTTCCTCGCAGTGGTCGGCCACGGGAATGCCAAACACCTTGGCGTACTCGAGCGCGGTGCGCATGAGGTGGCTTGACATGACCGGGTGGCCATCGTCGCTCACTGCCACCGCGCCCGCTGCCACCAGCTCACCGAACTCGGCAAGCTGCTGCCCCTTCTGTCCCAGCGAGATGGCGCCAATGGGATAGACACGCGCCTTGCCGGCCCGCTGCGCCTGGCTCACCACAAACCCCACCACGCCCTGATTGTCGCACACCGGGTCGGTGTTGGGCATGGCGCAGACGGCGGTGAACCCGCCCGCCACCGCCGAGAGCGCGCCGGTCGCGATCGTTTCCAGATCTTCCTGCCCCGGCTCGCGCAGGTGCGTGTGGAGGTCGATGAACCCCGGCGCGACCACGAGGCCGCCGGCATCAATCGTCTCCACGCCATCGGGCGTGCCCAGGCCCTGCCCGACTGCTTCTACCTTGCCGCCCGCCAGCAGGACATCGGCCACCTCGTCGCGCCCTGACGCGGGATCGATGACGCGGCCGCCGCGAATGAGGAGTTGTGTCACCGCTCGTCCCCCTGCAGCGCCGCCGAACTGTCGGGCCGCCCACCTGCCAGGAGATACAGCACCGCCATGCGCACAGCGACTCCGTTGGTAACCTGGGGAAGAATCACACTGTGCTCGCCGTCGGCCACGTCGGAATCGATCTCAACGCCACGGTTCATCGGTCCTGGGTGCAGGATGAGCAGGTCCCTCGGCGCGCGCTTCAGGCGCTCATTGGTCACGCCAAAGACCCGGTTGTATTCACGGAGCGACGGGATGAAGCCGGCGGTCATGCGTTCGAGCTGCAGGCGAAGCACGTTGAGGGCGTCAGCCCACTGGATGGCGTCCTCCACCCGTGGCAGCACCGTGACGCCCATCTCCTCGATGCCACGCGGCAGCAGCGACGCCGGCCCGCACACCGCCACCGACGCGCCGAGCCGGGTGAGGCCCCAGATATTGCTGCGGGCCACTCGGCTGTGCAGCACATCGCCGACGATCGCCACCTTGAGCCCGTCGAGCTTCTTGAAGCGATCCCGCAGCGTGAGCATGTCGAGCAGCGCCTGGGTCGGATGCTCGTGCTTCCCGTCCCCGGCATTGATCACGTTGGAGTCGATCCGGTCGCCCAGAAATTGCGCAGCGCCGGAGGAGCCATGCCGGATGACAACCATGTCGATCCGCATCGCCTCCAGATTGCGCGCCGTGTCCACGAGGGTCTCGCCCTTGGACACCGAGCTGCCCACGGCGGCCACGTTCACCGTATCCGCTGAAAGCCGCTTCTCGGCGAACTCGAACGAAATGCGGGTGCGGGTGCTGGCTTCGAAGAAGAGATTGACGATGGTCTTGCCGCGGAGGGCGGGAACTTTCTTGATCTGCCGTTCGCTGACTTCCTTGAAGGGCTCGGCGGTGTCGAGAATGAGTCGGACCTGGTCGGCGGTGAGCTTCTCCAGGCCGACCAGGTCCTTGCCAAGCCCCGCCGCGGCCGTCACTCCCCGCCCCGGGCGACTTCGACCACGTCGCGCCCATCCAGTTCCGAGACCAGCACGTCCACCCGCTCGTCGGGCGTCGGGCTCACGGCCACGCCCACGACATCAGCCTGGATTGGGAGTTCGCGGCCGCCGCGATCGACCAGCACGGCGAGCAGGATCCGCCGAGGCCGGCCGAAATCGGTGCATTCGTCGAGCGCCGCACGCACCGTCCGTCCGGTATACAGCACGTCGTCCACGATGCAGACTATCCGGCCATCGAGGTCGGGGAGGCTGGTTTCGCCCACCACCGGCTTGGGGCCGATGGTCTGGAGATCATCGCGGTACAGGGTGATGTCGAGCTTGCCGCAGGGAATGTTGGTGCGTTCGACCTTGTCGATGAGGCGCTTGATGCGGTAGGCGAGCTCGACACCGCGGCGCTGGATCCCGACCAGCACCAGCCCGTCGGTGCCGCCGGAACGCTCCACCACCTCGGACGCCATGCGAGCGAGGGTGCGCGCGATGGCGCGCTCATCCAGCAATTCAGTACGGGTGGGCACGGCGAGGGAAGCTAGGCGGCTCGCCCCCCCGAGGCAACTACGCCTGGCGCCTTGCCAGCTGCGCTCACATTCCGGCCACGCGGAGTCGCACCATCTTTACCGAATCCGACTGGGTCCACGCCACGAGCGCGGTCGTGTCGTCGGCCAGGGCCAGCTGCGGGTACTGGCCGCTCGCCGACTCCGGTACCGGCAGCGTCTGCGCCAGGCGGCCCTGCTGGTCGAGCCAGGCGAGCTGGATGCTTCGGCCATGCCTGGGACTCATGTCATAGGCCGCCAGCACGCCCTGCCCCACGACCAGCACGCTCGCATGCGCCGTCGCCAGCGTCTGCGCCGTCGCGATTCCCACTGGCCGAGACGGTGGAGAACCAGGCGCGCGGCGCGCGTAGAAGATGCCGGCATTCCCCGCCTTGCCGGTGTACCAGACCACATGCTCCGTGCCGGCACTGTCCACGGCGATTGCCGGACCGGTATGGGGACAGCCGGGATAGGACCAGTTGTCATGGGAGAGGCGCTCGGGAGCCCTGGCAGGAATGAGGCTCGCCGTCACGATGTCGCGGATGTTGCCGGGAAAATGCTGCCGCCAGGCCGCCACGATTCGGCCGTCCGGAGTCGGCGTCAGCGAGACCCGGCAGCAGGGACAGACCGCGCCCCAGAGCGCGGTGTTGGGGCCCCAGCTCGCCCCGAAGTCATGCGAGGTGACGGCAAAGATCCGCGCGTCCGCCTCGCTGGTGGGTTCATGACTGGTGTCGGGCAGCGGATGCTGGTGCCCGTGCATCAGCTCGGGGTGTCGCTCGTCGAGCCAGGCCGCGACCAGCGTGGTGTCGTCGAGCACCGCGGCGCCGAAGAAGGTGTGCGTTCCCACGGCGCCGGTGGAATCGCTGTTGAGCGTGCGGGGCGTCTCCCACGTGGCGCCACCGTCGAGCGAGCGGGCCATGCGCATCTCGCTGCCAGGCCACTGCCGCCCCGCAGCAGGTACGCTCCGGGCCCAGAAGATGGCGAAGCGGCCGCCCGGCGCTGCCACCAGGCGAGGCGACGATTCCCCATGCGGCGGACTCGCGTCGCCCGCCTCCGGTGTCACCGTCACCGGAGCCGACCAGCTGCGCCCGGCATCGGTTGAGCGAGCAAACCGCACCCGCCATGATGAGTCAACGCGCGCGACCCAGGCGGCGAGCACATCCCCCGACCCCGGGTCGCGAACCAGGGCAACGTCACCAGCGGCCTCGGCGCGCGAAGGCGATGCCGCCGGCTGGAGCGCCATCTCCGACGACTGGCAGGCCGCCAATGCAAGCGTCGCGAGCACGGTCACTGCGAGATGCGGCGATCTCATCGCAATCCCTCCCATCGCATGCCAACATAGAACGCGCGGCGGTCGGAAGGTTCGTAGTAGCGACCGGCGGCGTTGTCCACCTGCACCGACAGGGACCGCTCCGTGTCGGTCAGGTTGCGAACCTCGGCGAAGAGGCTTCCGTCCAGTTGCGCGACCTTCCACTCGGCGCGCGCGCCGAGCAGGAACCAGCCCTCATTGGTGACCGTATTGGCACTGTTCACGTAGAAGCCCCGGGGTGCCCACTCGATCGAGGGTGTGATACTGATGCTGGCCGGTGCCGAGACTGTGACGGATGCGTTGATGAGGTGGTTCGCCGCGCCAGGGATGTCGTTGTCGCCGTATTGCGGATCATTCACGAACTGGTACTTGCCGTAGGTGTACGCGAGCCGGGCGTTCAGGCTTCTCACTGACGCCTCGAGACCCAGCTCCACGCCGTAGTGCCGGCTCCTCGGCGCGTTGCGATAGGTGGGCACGGTGAATGTCGCGCCCGGGAATGGCACCACGTTCTCGTTGAGGATCTCGTGACGCAGCTCCACGTCGTACAGCGACAGATCCCAGCCGAGCGCACCCTGGCGCCCGCGGGTGCCGACTTCGAATTGCCAGGCGCTCTGGCCCACGAGGTCGATGAACCCTGGCTGGGTCAGGCTGTTGAGCTCGAGCAGGAGCGGCGGCTCGAACATCCGGCTGGCATTGGCGAAGAACCTGGTTTCGGTTGATGGCAGCGCCGCGATCAGCCCGACCTTCGGCGAGAAGGCCCGGAAGACGCGGCGATCGGACTGGTCGCCATCCGTGAGAAAATGGTCGGCGGCCTGCCGCACCGAGTATTCGTACCGGCCGCCGGCGATCAGCGACAATCCCGCCGCTACCTCGACCAGCTGCTCGCCGTAGAGGGCGAGGTTGGTCACCTGGTCCACCTGGTCCTTGGCCAGCGCGCCGTGCTTCCCTGCCTCGTTCTGGAACTGGCGATCGTCCATGTTCATGTACGAGGGCTGGAACCCGAGCGTGAGGCGGGAGCGCTGGCCCAGCGGCAACACGGTATTCTCGTAGCGCACTTCCGCTCCGATATCCCGGCTCTGCTGGTTGATGACGCGAAAGATGGGATGGTCAATGTCGCGATACTGGAAATAGGGACTCACTTCGAGCCGCTGGCCGGTGCCAAGCTGGGCACGGAGCTGCGCACCGATGTGATGCAGGTCGTAGACCCGGCCGTACCGGTCATTCACGTTGTCGGGAGCGGCCTGCGTGGGTGACGCCGCGAACTCCGCGCCGGTCAGCGCACCCGGCAGCTGCTCATCGACGTGCGCGTAGAAGTAGAAGGTGCGCAGGTCGAGGGCTGGAGACAGCAGGTAACCGCCGTGAAGGTTTACCCGCTCGCGCCGCTGTCCGGACCAGTCGCGGTAGCCCGCCAGCCCGGTGTGGGCGTAGCTGGCGTAGTAGTCGAACCGGCCGAGCACGTCGCCCGAGGCGACCTGCGACTTGAAAAAGCCGGAACTTCCGCCCTGCGCCACGACGGTGAGCGGACGCGCCGTGTACCCGGTCCGCGTGACCACGTTGATGGCGCCGCCCATGGTGGACCCGCCGAACCGCAGGGCGTTGGCGCCCTTGTACACCTCGATCGCGTCGGCGGTGAGCAGCTCGATGGACTCGAAGTCGGTAAAGCCATCGGCATTGCGGTAGGGCATGCCATTGACCAGCAGGTTGATGCCGCGCGCGTGGAAGTTGTTGCGGAGGCCGGACCCGCGAATCGAAATCTGGCTCTCGTCGGCCGCGCCAAACCGCGGCTGGATGTAAACCCCGGGCGTGAACTGAAGCGCGTCCTTGAAGTTGGCGGTCCGGGACTTCTGCATCTCCTCCGCGGTGACCAGCGCGACGCCACCGGGCACCTCAGCCAGCCGCTCCTTGCGCTCTGCCTCGTCGCGGGGAGTGCCGATTACCGTGAGATCCGCGAGCTGGACCGGCGCCGGCCTGAGGCGGAAATCGAGGGTCCGCTCGTCGGTGGAGAAGAGACTGATCTCGGTGCTGGTGCTGTCGTATCCCGTGCGCCGCACCACGATGGTGCGGACGCCGGCAGGGACCCCGGCGAGCCGGTAGCGCCCCTGCGCATCGGTGCGCGTCATTGGCGCACCGCTCCGGTCGAATACCAGCGCGTCCGCCACCGGCTCGCGAGTGGAATCGGCAGCGCGAACGACACCACTGAGGACCGCGCCACGCTGCGCGGCGGCCGGACTGATAACGCCTGCCGCACTGGCAAGAAGGAGCGCCACGGCCCACGGCCGCAGCACCCAGGAACCGAACGAGTTCATGCATCCCCCTGACGGGACATGAAGCCCCCGGACATGCCGGGAGCGATTTCAGCTGACTATGACCGAAGCAGCGGTGTCAGGGGTGGTGCGGTAGATGGAGGAAGCAGGTCGAGCGGGAGCTGGGCGACGGGGTGCTCGGCGGCCTCGGCGACCAGGATGCGAACGGGCGCCGCTGCGAGGACGAGCAAGCGGCCGTCGGCGGGCGAGGTCTGCACCGCCGTGGCGGCGCAGGATCCGATGCAGTGGCAGTAGGTGTGCCCGCCGTCCGGCGTCTGGTGTGAGTCCCCGGCGGCGTGATGCATCCCGGCGCCCTGCATGACCATGTGCGACGGGCACGGATGGAATGCCTGCACCGCCATGCCGCCCAATCCGGGCGACATGAGCAAGAGGGCCAGCGCGACCGACCGGACGCGACGGAGCAGGCGGATCATGGGAGGAAAGATAGTGCTGAACGGGAAGCGTCGTAAGTCGTATGTCGTAGGTCGTACGACTTATGACATACGACCTACGACTCCTAACGGACAGGGCGGGATTCGAACCCGCGAAACGGGGTAAACCGTTTACGCGCTTTCCAGGCGCGCCTCTTCAACCACTCGAGCACCTGTCCTGGTGCGCCGTGAGCTTTGAGCTTTGAGCTCGGCGCCGGCCGAAGTTAACCTCCTCTGCTCACAGCTCATAGCTCATGGCTCACAGCGTTCAGCTTCCAGCGGCCGCCTGCCGAGCCCGCGCGCGCCGACGTGCGGCCTCCAGCGCGGCGTCCGACTGGGCCGCTGCGCCAGCCACCAGCGAGGCGAGGCCAAAGCCCAGGCCCTTCATGGGATTCTGCCAGAGTACGGAACCGGTCGCCGGGTCGAGTGCGAAGACGTTTCCCCGGGTACTGGCGTACAGCAGCCGGTCGTCGCTGACGAGGTGGACAAATTCGGCACCCTTCAGCTTCGTACGCCATCGTTCGCCGCCGGTGGTTTTGTCGAGCGCCACCACCTGGCCGCGGATGCCGGCAAACAGCAGATCATCAGGCAGGGACGCCATCAGTCTTCTCCCGCATCTGGAGTTGTGGCCCGCCGGCGATCGGCGCGCCAGATCGCGACACCGAGCCCGGTAAGCCCCACGGCCAGGAACATGTATCCCGGCGCGGGGCGCGGGAAGCCGTCATTGGGCGGCGGGCAAGTGCCGGTTTCGAGGCAATACGATTGTTCGCCAATATCATTCACGCCGCGTGGCGCGCCCGGAAGCACACCTTGCAGCGCCGCGAACCAGATCATGAGGCCGGAAATCATGAAGAAGAGTTACTCATTCCTTCACAGATTTGCGAGCCGGACCCGTCCACATTGTCACCGATGAGCACCATGTCGCTTCGCCCGCCTCTCTCAAGGCCCCTGCCCGAACTGAAACCCGCGCCGACTCCCCCGCCGTTCCGGCTTCTGGCTGCTCACTTCCTGCTGGTGATGGCCAGCCTCACGCTCGGGAGCATCGGTGTCGTGGTGATCGCGCCGAGGCTGGCGGTCGGGGACTTTCTCTCGCCGCACGTGCTCGCGACCGTGCATCTCTTTACCCTCGGCGTCCTGCTCGCCGCCATTTCCGGCGTGATGCACCAGTTCTACCCGATGGCGCTGGGTTGGGCGCTCCGGAGCAAGCGGGTGGCGGCCGCTGGTGTCACCCTCCTGATCCTTGGCGTAGCGGCGGTGGTCACCGGCTTCTGGTTCTGGGTACCCGCAATACTCGCAGTGGGCTGGGTGCTGATCTTCGGCGCGATTGGCTGTGTTGCGTGGAACCTCCTCCCCGCGCGCCGCCGAGTCCCGGGCGCGCGACTGGTGGGCGGCTTCGTGAGCGCCGGGCACATCGCGCTGGGGTTTGCCCTGCTCCTCGCGGCCGGGCGGATCGGCGAATTCCTCCACTGGTGGACCATCGACCGGCTCGGCACCATCGCTGCCCATTATCACCTCGCAGCACTGGGCTTCGGCACGCTCACCGCGGTGGGTGTCGGTTCCCGGATGATCCCCATGTTCCTGGTCTCGCACGGCGCTCCGACAAAGCCGGTGCCGTGGATCGGCGTGACCATCGGACTCGGGCTGGCGTGCTTCATGGTGGGAGCGCCTTTCCACCTGCAGGCGCTCCAGTGGCTCGGCGCGTCGTTCATGTTCGCGGGAGTACTGCTCCACCTCACCGTGGCGCGGTGGTATTTCGCGCGTCGGCTCAAGCGTACCGCCGACCCGGCGATGGACTTCGTCCGCACCGCCTTCATCAACCTGGCGCTCGCCGCGCTGGTGGGCGTGGGACTGCTGCTGACCCCCGGCTTTCACGCCGGCCTCTGGGTTATTTACGCGCTCCTTGGCATTCTCGGATGGCTCATGATGCTCATCATGGGCATTCTCCAGAAGCTCGTGCCGCACCTGGGGC